>NZ_RBLN01000245.1:0-3134 GCF_003989405.1 Micrococcus sp. HSID17227
TCGGACCGGCCGCGTCGTCGTCGGTGTCCCGTGCGGGCAGGCGCTCGTCCTCGACGTCCTCGTCCGCCTCGTCCTCGAACGGTGCCCACGGCAGGTGGACGGAGAAGGTGGCGCCGCCGCCCTCGGTCTCCAGCAGCCGGACGGAGCCGCCGTGCTGGGCCACGATCGCCGCGACGATGGCCAGGCCGAGCCCCGTGCCGCCCGTCTCGCGGTGCCGGGAGGTGTCCGCGCGGTAGAACCGCTCGAAGATGCGGGCACGGTCCTCCTCGGACACGCCCGCCCCGTGGTCACGGATCTCGATCACGGAGCTGCGGCCCGCACCGTCCGCCCCCGCCTGGCCGCCGAGGTGGTCGACGGTGCCGACCGCGATCTCGATGGGGGTGCCGGCGGGGGTGTAGCGCAGGGCGTTGGTCATGAGGTTCACGACCACCTGGCGCATCCGGTTCTCGTCGCCGAGGATGGGCGCCGGGGCCGCCCGGTCGTCGTCGGGGCCCACGAGGGTGACCTTGCGGTCCGGGGCGTTCACGGACGCGTCCATCAGGGAGTCCATCGCGAGGATGAGCAGGTCCACCGGGGCGTGCTCGAGGGGGCGCTGCTCGTCGAGACGGGCCAGGGTGAGCAGGTCCTCCACGAGGCGGGTCATGCGGGTGGCCTCGGACTCGATGCGCTGCATGGCGGCGGCGACGTCCTCCTCCTCGCGCAGCCCGCCGTGCCGGTACAGCTCGGAGAACCCGCGGATGGTGACCAGGGGCGTGCGCAGCTCGTGGGAGGCGTCCTGCACGAAGCGGCGCATCTTGTCCTCGGAGATCTCCTTGTCCCGGAACGCGGACTCGATGTGCGCGAGCATGGCGTTGAGAGAGCGGGAGAGCCGGCCCACCTCGGTGTCGGGCGCCGCGCTCTCCACGCGCTGGCTCAGGTCGCCGGCGGCGATCTTGGCGGCGGTGCGCTCCACGCGGTTCAGGGTGCGGAACGCGCGCTGGACCGCCAGGTTGGCCACGATCACGGTGCCCGCCGTCGCGAGCAGGCCGATGGTCACGACGATCGAGGTGACGCGCTCGACGGAGGAGGTCACGCTCTGCAGGGGAAGGGCCACGGCCATGGTGCCGTCGCCGCTGCTGAGCCCGTACAGCTGCACGCGCCAGCCGCTCGAGTCCGGCTGTGTGCCGGGCACCTCGAAGGAGGCGGAGCCGCGCTCCAGGGCCTCGGCCGGGGTGATGTCCGGCAGGGCCGGCTCGTCCGCACCCGGCATCACCGGGGTCTGGACGACCCGCGCGCCCTCGTTGTCCCACACGACGCCGTAGAAGCGCAGGATGGGCAGCTGCGGCATGTAGTACTCGCCGGTCTGGGCGACGTTGGCCAGGTACATCGAGACGGTGTCCCGGTTGGCGGCCATGTCCTCGTCCAGCTGGCGCACCGCCTCCTGGCGGAACAGCACCGCGGTCGCCACGGCGGTGACGGCGACCAGGGCCAGCATGAGCGCCGCGATCATCACGACCAGCTTGGTGCGCAGGGACTGCCCCTGCCACGTGCCCCTCAGCCAGGCGCGCGGATGGCGGACGTGGGCCGCCGCGGCGTCGAGCCGCGCACGCACGTCAGCGCTTGTCCGCGGTGCGGAGCATGTAGCCGACGCCGCGCTTGGTGTGGATCATCTTCTCGTGGCCGCCGACGTCGATCTTGCGGCGCAGGTAGGAGATGTAGGACTCGACGATCGAGGCGTCCCCGTTGAAGTCGTACTCCCACACGTGGTCCAGGATCTGGGCCTTCGAGAGCACCCGGTTCGGGTTCATCATGAGGTAGCGCAGCAGCTTGAACTCGGTGGGGGAGAGCTCCACGACCTCGCCGCCGCGGCGGACCTCGTGCGCGTCGTCGTCGAGCTCGAGATCGTCCACGCGCAGCACCGCCGCGTCGTCGTCGTCGAGGGAGGCAGTGCGGCGCAGCACGGCGCGGATGCGGGCGACCACCTCGTCGAGGGAGAACGGCTTGGTCACGTAGTCGTCGCCGCCGACCGTCAGGCCGGTGATCTTGTCCTCGGTGCCGTCCCGCGCGGTGAGGAACACGACGGGGAAGTGACGGCCGGCGGAGCGCAGGCGGCGGGTCACGGTGAAGCCGTCCATGTCCGGGAGCATCACGTCCAGCACGGCCAGGTCCGGCTGGAACTCCTCGGCGGCGTCCAGGGCCTCCCGGCCGTTGGCCGCGGCCGTGACCTCGAAGCCGGCGTAGCGCAGGGATGTGGAGAGCAGCTCGCGGATGTTGGGCTCGTCGTCCACCACCAGGAGGCGTGCTTCGGGGTTCTGAGGCTGCATGGGGCCCAGTCAACCGCTCTGACCTGGGAACACCCTGAAAGGGTGCTGGATGCCGCGGGGCGTCGTCGGCCCGGCGACTCAGGGGCGCGAGCGTCGGACGGCGCCCAGCACCACGTGCAGCAGCATCAGGCCGAAGCCGACGGGCAGGCCGAACAGCGCGAGGGCGAACAGCGCCGGGGACGCCGGCCACGCCAGGAAGTACGCGGCCAGCAGGGCCACCAGGGCCAGGGCGGACACCGCCGTCACGGCCACGCCCAGCACCAGGACGACGCCACGACCGCCCCGGTGGTCGGTGGGCGCGGGGGCGGGGAGGGTGGAGGTCCGAGGCATGCCCGCCACTCTAGTCGGGCTATCCTGGGAGGTCATTGACGACCACGTCCTCCGCCGTCCCCTCCGGGCGCACGGCCAGGCTGGTCCCACCGATGCCGCGGCGCACCGCCACGCCGGTGCCGGACCCCGCCGACCCGAGACGAGAGCACGGCCGCCCCTGCGGCGCCGGCCCGACGCGGAGGACCCACATGACGAGGAGCAGGTGACGCACATGCCCACCGGACGCATCAAGTTCTACGACTCGACCAAGGGCTTCGGGTTCGCCCAGACGGACGAGGGCGAGGAGGTCCACGTGCCCGCCTCGGCCCTGCCGGCCGGGGTGACCGAGCTGCGCGGAGGCACCCGCGTGGAGTTCGGCGTGGCCGAGGGCCGCCGCGGCAAGCAGGCGCTCTCGCTGCGCGTGCTCGACGCCGCGCCCTCGGTGGTCCGCAACCACCGGCCGGGCGCCACCGAGATGGCCGTCCTCATGGAGGACCTCATCACGTGGCTGGACCAGGCCTC
>NZ_RBLN01000246.1:0-3127 GCF_003989405.1 Micrococcus sp. HSID17227
TGCCCGCCGGACCGTCGACGACGGCCCCGGCCACGCACCGCGCGTGGTCGGGGCCGCTGTCGTCTCGGGGCAGGTGGCCGCCGCATGGCCGCCGGGTGGCGGGGTGCTGACGCCGATTTGAACTCGACGGAACAGGTGTGTATAGTTCTAGAAGTCGCCGCGGGGTGGAGCAGTTCGGTAGCTCGCCGGGCTCATAACCCGGAGGTCGCAGGTTCAAATCCTGCCCCCGCAACGAGAAGGAGAAGGCCCCCAGCATCTGCTGGGGGCCTTCTCGCATGTCCGGACCCGGTCGCCCCGGCCCGCCGGCACGGTGCCGGCGGGCGAGCCGACCGCCCTCGGGCGATCAACGCGGGGGAGCGGGAGCGTCAGCGGCTCGAGGCCCGGACCGCCTGCTGGGCCGGGGTGCGGCGGCCCGGGTCGGTGCGGCGCAGCCAGACGGCAGCGATGATCGCGATGACCGCGATGGCGCCCCAGATGCCGACGACGGCCCAGGACAGGCCCGCGAGGAGCAGCAGCGGCACGAAGGACACGGCCGCGATCTCCACGGGCACCACCGGGATGTAGGCCACGCCGAACTGCTCCATGGTCCCGGACTTCAGCTTCGGGTCCACGATGCGCAGCATGGCCACGCCCGTGGCGACGGCGCCGGTGGCCCAGCCCCACGTGAACAGCTGCTTCTCGAACCACGCGTCGGTCATGACGCGCGGCGCCACGACGATCCCCAGGAACAGGGCCAGCGCGAGGCCGATCACGAACAGGAGCAGCAGCGGCTGCCAGTAGTCCACGACCACGGTCGGGGCGATCGCGGCGATGCCGCAGACGATGAGGATGTCCGTGGCGGTGCCGGACACCGAGTTCAGCGAGCCCGGGTCGAGGAACTTCGCCGTCTTCGTGGCCTGGAACAGGACGCGGGCGATCAGGCCGAGGAGGAACGCGATCGCGAACGCGGGGATGATCAGCTGGGGACCGTCCTCACCCACGACGCTCGGCCACACGGCCGTGATCCAGGAGACCACGCCGTGCGCGGCCGCCGCGATCATCGCGACCACGCCGACCTGGAAGGCCAGCGACTCCACCGAGGCCGCCGAGAAGGTGTGCCGGCCGATGACCGGGCGTTCCTCCACCTGGTTCAGCACCCCGGTGCGCAGCTCCTCCGGGATGGAGGTCAGGCCCGCGAACTCCCGCGCGTGGCCGCGCTGCGCGCCGATCTTGGCCTGGATGATGCCACCCACCACGCCGACGATCATGCCGACGGTGGCCGAGGTGTAGGCCAGCGAGGTGACGGTCGCATCACCGTTGGCCGCGTACGCCTGGCCCACGGCGGCCGCGGAGCCGAAGCCTCCCGCCCAGCCGGCGAACAGCAGGGCGGCGAACGAGTCGGGCGCGTCGAACAGCGGCTGCAGGAGGACCAGCGTGACGAGGGCGCCGATAGCCACCTGGGAGGAGTAGATCAGCACGCCGTAGGACGCGAACGCGCCCACGGGGCGGCCGATCTTGCGGACGTCGAAGTCGTCGGTGAGCGCGATGCACACGAACACGATGACGATCAGGATCGAGCCGTACGTGCCCAGCTGGGAGCTGAACGGCAGCCAGCCCAGGCCGTTCGGGCCGAGGGCCAGGCCCAGGATGCCCGCGATGACGGAGGCCGGGATCATCAGGGTCTGGAGGGGCGTGATGACGGCACGGGCCAGCGTGCCCACGGCCAGGAGCGCGCCGATGAGGCCGGCGTCGACCAGCACGGACCAGGCCGTGAACTGCTCTTGCATGGGGTTCTTCCTCTGTGCGGGGACGGGGGTGTCCCACGGAGCGTGCCGAGGGACCCCGGGACAGTACCAAAGGAGCGCGGGGGCCGGGGCGCGTCCGGGAGGAGCACCGGGCCGGGGCGCACGAGGACGGCCCGCCGCGCCGGCGTGGGCCGGGCGACGGGCCGTGGGGAGGGGCGGGGTCAGCCGCGCGCGGTGCCGGTCTCCTCGGCGGTCCCCTCGGCCGCGTAGTCGAGGGTCAGGGTCTCATCGGCGTCGACGTCGCCCGAGGTGAGGGCGGCCTGGCCGGCGCCGCCGGCCTTGAGGGCGGCGAGGCGGGCCTCCACCTCGGTCTTCTCGCCGAGGTCCTCGAGGGACTCGAACTGGGCGTCGAGGGAGGAGGCGGCGATCTCCTGCTGGCCGCGCACGCGGGCCTCCTCGCGACGGACCTTCTCTTCGAAGCGGGAGACCTCGGAGGTCGGGTCCAGCAGGTCGATCGACTTCACGGCGTCGGCCACCGCGGACTGGGCGTGGGCGGACTTGGCGCGGGCGGTCAGCTCGTCGCGCTTGGCGACCAGCTGCTGACGCTTGACCTTCATCTGGTCCAGACCGGTCTTCAGGCGCTCCACGATCTCGCGCTGCGAGGCGATGGTCGGCTCCGCGGACTTCGCCTGGCGCTCGAAGTCCATCTGGCGCTCGATGGCCACCTTGGCGAGGTTGTCGAACTTGTCCGCCGAGGCGGTGTCGCCCTTGGTGCGGAAGTCGTCGGCCTTCTGGGAGGCGGCCAGCGCCTTCTGGCCCCAGCTGCGGGACGCGTCCTGGTCCTCGCGGTAGTCGTCCTCGATCATCCGCAGGTTGCCGATCGTCTGGGCGACGGCGGCCTCGGCCTCCGCGATGTTGTTCGTGTAGTCGCGGACCATCTGGTCCAGCATCTTCTGGGGGTCCTCGGCCTTGTCCAGCATCGCGTTGATGTTGGCCTTCGCCAGCGTGCTGATGCGGCCGAAGATGGACTGCTTGACCATGGTGTCTGCCTTTCGTCGGTCTTTCACGTCAGCGCAGACCGTCGGCCTGCGTCCACCCCGTCCCGCGCGTGCGGGCCGGGCCGGCGCCCGGGGCGCCGGAGTTCATGGGGCGGCGGTCAGAAGCCGCCGCCGGAGATGTCGCCGAACCCGCCGAAGTCGCCGCCGCCGAGGCCGCCGCCGTCGAACCCGCCGAAGCCACCGCCGCCCCAGCTGCCGCTGTTCAGGATCGAGTTCATCAGGATGCCGCCGAGCAGTGCGCCGCCGAGGCCGCCGCCGAAGCTGCCGCCCACTCCGGCGCGCGGGCGTGCACCGTACATGCCGCCCACCATGCCGGGGCCGTAGCCGAAGCCCTCGACGTCCGCG
>NZ_RBLN01000024.1:0-17622 GCF_003989405.1 Micrococcus sp. HSID17227
TCGGTGCGCAACATCTGCGCCATCGCCTCGGGGACGGCGAACCGGCCGTACACGGACCCGAGCCGGTAGGCGCTGTTGCCGCCCGCCCCGGCCGTGGGGCCGCCGCGCGCGTGTTCGAGCGAGCCGAGGAACGGCAGCCGGCCGATCCGGGCGATCCCCTCGGCGAACGACCCCACCAGCTGCGGGCGGGTGCGCGAGGGCATCGCGACGACGGCGATCGGCCGCGTCCGCCACCCCCAGCCGGCCAGGACGTCGACGGCGCCCCGCAGGACCTCCTCCGGCACCGGGGCGTCCTCCCGGTCCAGCAGGTCCCGCAGGACGGTGCCCCACCCGAGGTCCGTCAGGCGGGCGAGCGCGCGACCCTCCTCGGCCTGTGACTCGGGCGCGATGCGCCCCTTCACGGGCACGCCCAGCCGGTCCATGCCCGAGGGCCACATGCGACGGGGCTCGATCGGCACACCGGTGCGGCGCAGGGCGGCCTCCGCGCGCTCCCGCGCCGCCCCGTCCGATCCCGTCGGGTACCAGGGGCCGGCACAGACGTCGCAGCGGCCGCACGGCGCGGCGGTGGGGTCGTCCAGGGTGCGGGCCAGGAACTCCATGCGGCACCGGTCCGTGGTCTGGTAGTCGAGCATGAGCCGCTCCTCGGCCCGGCGCGCCTCGGCCACGCGGGCGTACCGCTCGGCGTCGTACGTCCACTCCCGCCCGGTGGCGCGCCAGCCGCCGCCCACCCGCTCGACCGCCCCGTCCACGGCGAGGACCTTGAGCAGCAGCTCCAGGGTGGTGCGCTTGATCCGCACGGCCGGCTCGAGCGCCGCCACGGAGAGGGCCCCGCCGTGGTCCGCGAGCGCCCCCAGCACGGCGCGCGCCTGCTCCTCGTCCGGCATGGAGGCGGTGGCGAAGTACTCCCAGATGCGACGGTCCTCGGGCCCGGGCAGCAGGAGCACGTCCGCGTGGTCCGTCCCGCGGCCGGCACGGCCGACCTGCTGGTAGTACGCCACGGGCGAGCCCGGCGCGCCGAAGTGCACCACGAACGTCAGGTCCGGCTTGTCGAAGCCCATGCCGAGCGCCGAGGTGGCCACGACGGCCTTCACCCGGTTGGCCTTGAGGTCCTCCTCGATCTCGGCGCGCCGCTCCGGGTCCGTGCGGCCCGTGTAGGCGACCACCTCGTGCCCCGCCTCGCGCAGGGCGCGCGCCGTGTCCTCGGCGGCGGAGACGGTGAGGGCGTAGACGATCCCGGAGCCCGGCAGGTCCCCGAGGTGGTCGAGGAGCCAGGCCAGGCGCGCGGCCGGGCTGGGCAGGCGCAGCACGCCCAGGCGCAGCGAGGCGCGGGCCAGGGGGCCGCGGAGCACGAACACATCCTGCTCGGAGGCAACGCCGAGCTGCTCCACCACATCCGCCACCACACGGGCGTTGGCCGTGGCGGTGGTGGCCAGCACGGGCACCGCGCGCGGCCCCTCGGCGGGAAGCAGCCCGATCAGGTCCCGGATGCGGCGGTAGTCCGGCCGGAAGTCGTGGCCCCAGTCGGAGATGCAGTGGGCCTCGTCCACCACGAGCAGGCCCATGCGCGCCACGAGGTCCGGCAGCTGCTCGTCCCGGAACCGGGGGTTCGTGAGGCGCTCGGGCGAGATCAGCAGCACGTCCACCTCGTCCGCCGCGAGCCGGGCCCGGACCTCGTCCCACTCCGTGGCGTTCGCCGAGCTCACGGACACCGCGCGCACGCCCGCCCGGGCCGCGGCCGCGACCTGGTCCCGCATGAGCGCGAGCAGCGGGGAGACGATCAGCGTGGGCCCCGCGCCGCGGGCGCGCAGCAGCAGGGAGGCCACGAAGTACACGGCGGACTTGCCCCAGCCGGTGCGCTCCACCACCAGGGCGCGGCGGCGGTGGGCCACGAGCGCCTCGATCGCCTCGAACTGCCCGTCCTTGAATCGCGCGTCCGGCCGGTCCACGAGCCGACGCAGGACGGCCAGGGCCTCCTCGTGCAGCGCGGTGTCGCCCCCCGGCACGGAGGTCTCGGGGAGGCGGGGGCCGGCGTCGGGGTGCGAGGTGGCGTCCATGGCGTCAGTATGCCAACCGGCCCGGACACCGCAGGCGCGGCGGCGCCGTGCACCGGTGGGATGATGGCGGGATGAAGCTGAGCGCCTACACCGACGTCTGCCTGCGTGTGCTGATGACGCTCGCGGCCGCCGAGGGGGAACGGCTCACCAGCCAGCAGATCGCGGACCGGATCCAGGTGCCCTACAACCACGTGATCAAGGCGGTCGCCGAGCTGCGTCGCCGCGGGACCATCGAGGTGCTGCGCGGTCGGCACGGCGGGGCCATGATCGCCGCGGCCGGTCTGGACCAGCGTGTGGGCGAGCTCGTGCGCTCGCTGAGCAGCCGCGACGAGGTGATCGACTGCGCCGGGCGCGACTCCGGGGTGGCGTGCCCCTACGCCGGCGACTGCCGCCTGCGCGGCGCCCTGCACCGCGCACGCGAGGCCTTCCTCGCCGAACTCGACACCGTGCGGATCCGGGATCTGGTGAGCGCTGGGCCTGTCGGCGGCCCCGTGCTGCTGGGCCTGCCGGAGATCCCCGTGGCGCACTGAGGGAACGAGCCGGGGGCGAGTTCCCGACGGCGACGGCCGGGTGTAATCTGGCAAAATCAGCGCAAGATTCCCCACCGAGGAGACGGAGACCCCCGTGCTGTCCGAGAAGTCCCGCCCCGTCATCGAGGCCACCGCCGCCGTCGTCGCCGAGCACATGCCGGAGATCACGCCCCTGTTCTACGCCCACATGTTCGAGGCCCACCCCGAGCTCCTCGACGGCGTCTTCTCCCGCGCCAACCAGCGCAACGGCGAGCAGGCCCAGGCCCTCGCCGGATCCATCGTGAAGTTCGCGGTGCACCTGCTCGAGAACCCGGGCACCCTGCCCGAGGCCGTCCTGTCCCGCATCGCCCACAAGCACACCGCCCTCGGCATCGTCGAGGAGCAGTACCCGATCGTCTACGAGAACCTCTTCTGGGCCATCGGCGAGGTGCTCGGCGACGCCGTCACCCCCGCGGTGGCCGACGCCTGGACCGAGGTCTACTGGCTCATGGCCGACGCCCTCATCAAGATCGAGAAGGGCCTCTACGCCCAGCAGGCCAACGACAGGATGTGGACGGATTGGAAGGTCGTCGCGAAGGAGCCCACCGGCAACGCGGCCGTCACCTTCCGCTTCGAGCCGGCCGACGACACCCCGCAGACCCGCGGCAAGGCCGGCGGCTACGTGTCCGTACGACTGAAGGTCGAGGACGGCCTGCGCCAGTGCCGCCAGTACTCCCTCTCCGAGAAGGCCGGGTCCGCCACCGAGCGCGTCATCACCGTGAAGCTGGACGAGGGCGGCGAGGTCTCGCCCGTGCTCATCCAGAACGTGGAGGTCGGCGACGTCATCGAGCTGTCCAACCCCTACGGCGACATCACCCTCGAGGACGAGGACTCCACCGCTCCCCTGGTCCTGGCGACCGCCGGCATCGGCATCACGCCGGCCGCCTCCATCCTGAGCTCGCTGGCCGAACAGGGGTCCGACCGTGAGGTCGTCGTCCTGCACGCCGATGCCTCCCTGGAGTCCGTGGCCCTGCTCGGGCAGCTCACGGAGTCGCTCTCCGCGCTGCCGAACGCCCAGGCCCACCTGTGGCTCGGCGTGGCCCCGGAGCAGGCGCCCGAGGGCATCACCGTCCACGAGGGCCGCATGGACCCCTCCGAGATCGAGCTCCCCTCCGGCGCCGAGGTCATCCTCTGCGGCCCGCTCGCGTTCATGCAGTCCACCCGCTCGAAGCTGATCGACGCCGGCGTGCCCGCGACGTCCATCCGCTACGAGATCTTCGGCCCGGACCTCTGGCTCGCCGCCTGATCCGGCCCTCCTCCGGACGTCGGGTCTCAGCCCCGGCCGGCCGCCCGCCGCGCCCCGGCGACCAGCAGCAGCGTGGCCCACATGCCCAGCAGGAAAGGCCAGGTGAACACCGGGATCGCGGTCTCCACCAGCACGTGCTGGAAGGCCAGGCTCAGCGCCACGCCGACGACGACGAGCGGCACCCGCCGTCGCCAGCCGCCGAGCCCCTGGACCACCGCGCCGAGCGCGATGGCGACGAGCACGGAGTTGTACCCCCACAGGCCCGTGGACACGTCCGTGAGCTCGTGCCCCACGATGAGACGGGCCGCGGCGAAGGAGGCCACCGCGCCGAACAGCCCGTAGAGCCCCACCCGCCAGGACCCCACGAAGAGGGCCGCCAGGATCAGCGCGCCCGGGAGGGCGCCGTCCGCCAGGACCACCTCCGCGAAGCTGTTGAGCAGCCCCAGGCCGAGACCGGGCCACGGGGACCCGGATGAGGTCAGCGGGGCGGAGGGCCCGGCGAGGTCGGCCGTGAGGAGGGTCAGCATGCCCGCGGTCAGGCAGAACGGGGCGGTGGACACCGGGAGTCCCGCGGAGCGCAGGGGCCGGGTCGCGAAGAGCCGGGCCACGAGCACGTGCACGGGGACGCAGGCCGCGGCGCCGACCACCGTGGCCAGCACGGCTGTGAGGGGGGTGGGCGCGAAGACGAGCGCCGCGGCGGCCCCCACGAGCGCGCCGTTGTAGCCCATGATCCCGTGCCGCGCCTCGTCACCGAGCACGACCGCCCGGGCCCGCAGGTCGTCCTCGGTCTCGTCGGGGTGCCGGACGGCCGAGCACAGCGCCTGCATGGCGGAGCCCAGTGCCGTCGTCACCGCCGCCCAGGGGTGCATCAGCGCCAGGGCGCCCAGGATCAGCGCGCCGCTCAGGGAGTTCTCCAGGAAGAAGATCTGGGACACCCCGCGCAGCACCGTGCGGAGGGCCGTCCCGAGGGGGCGCGGCGCACGGGGGGATCGGGACGGGGCCGTGGTCGACGTCGTCATGCCGCATCCCCCACGGGGCGGACCCGGCCGTGCCGGTGCTCGAGCAGGGCGGCGCACAGCCAGATGAGAGCGAAGACGCCGACGAGCGCCAGTCCCGCGTGGCCGAGGTCCACCTCCGCCAGCCAGGTCGTCACCGGGTCCGTCAGACCCAGCAGCTCATGGACGAACGCGCCGAGGGTGAGCACCGCGATGAACAGGGCCGAGACCGCGGACACGGAGGTGACGACGAGGTTGAAGCGGCGTCGGCGCTCGGACTGCTGCAGAGCGCTCGAGTAGAGCCGCATCATGCCCAACCCGTTGGTGGTGTCGCAGAGCGTCATGGCGGCGGTGAACGCCACCGGCAGCGCCAGCAGGGTCACCAGGGGGATGCCGGCGGCGGAGACGGACACGGCCAGCAGCAGCAGGCCGATGGTCGTGGCCGTGTCGAAGCCCAGGCCGAAGAGGAACCCGATGACGAAGATGTCCCGCGGGGAGCGCACACGGCGCAGCGGGGCCCGCAGGAGGCGCGTGACCAGACCCGTGGGCTCCTCCGCCGGGCCCGGATGCCGTACTGCGGACGCCCGACGCAGCCGCAGCGCCGAGACGCCGTTGTACACGCCGAGCAGCAGCAGGTAGCCACCGGACACGCCGGTGCCGATCAGTCCGAGCACCCGGTTCGCCGGCGACCCGTCGGCGAAGGCCCCCTGCATGAGCCCCGCCCCGGCGACGGCCAGGACCGCCGCGAGCGTCACCACGAGGGAGTGGCCCAGGCTGAACGCCAGGCCCACGCCGGCCGGGCTGCCGCCCTCGGAGACGAACTTGCGCGTCGAGTTGTCGATCGCGGAGATATGGTCCCAGTCGTAGCTGTGCTTGAGCCCCGCCCCGTAGGCGGTGACGAGCGCGGCCAGGAGCACGGGCGAGGGCGACGCTCCGCCGTACCCGCCCAGCAGCAGCGCCGCGGCGAGGACGTGGAGCGCCACCACCACTGCGTAGACGGCCGCCACCCGCACCCGGAGCGGTCGCTCTGGGGCGGCTGTGCTGTGGGGCGTCACGGCGGTCGGGACGGCATGGCTCATAGGGGGTCCTCCTCCTCGGCGGGCACGGATGATGGGGTGGGTCAGTACTTGCGCAGGGCGAGCGGGGACTGGTCCCGCCAGCGGGCACGGAGCAGGTCCGCGAGCGCGTGGTGCAGGGCGGTGATGCGGGCGGTGGAGGCGGCGAGGGAGCGCACGCTCACGCAGTCCACCCCGTGGGCGCGGCCCGTGCCCGCCCGGGTGATGCCGGAGACCGTGTCCGAGGCGTCGACGATCTCCGTGAGCTCGGCGACGAGGTCCGCGTCCAGCCGACGGTCAGCGACCAGCAGCTGCCCGGTGTGGGAGTGGCCCTCGAGCATGCCCATCCCGGTCAGGCCCTGACCCTCCGCGGGGTGGAGCCGGAGCTGGTCCACGACGAGCCGGCGGGGGTCCCCGCCGGGATCGACGGTCACCTCCGTGCGCATGCCGAGCCGGTCGTAGCGGAACGGCTCGGCGGTGGGAGACCACCCGGGGGTGATCACCTCGGCCAGCAGCACGGAGGCGGAGGGGTCCATCACCACGCGGGTGTCCTGCAGATAGGACCCGCCCCGGTACACGATCAGCTGGTCGGGCACGTACTCGAGGACGGCGCCGGGTCCCAGCCGCAGGGTCATGTCCTGCCGGGCGGGGCCCTGCGGGGTGCGGTAGACCTTCGTGGCGGACTGCGTGGTCAGCAGCAGGGAGGCGTCCTCCTCGACGTCGACCTCGATCCCGTACCGGTCGGCGCCGAAGTAGGCGCCGCCGGGGTTGATCACGGTGTAGGAGACCTGCCCGGACCGGTCCAGGTAATGGGGGCGCAGCACGCGCAGCGCCCCCTGGTGGAACTGCCGGGCAGCCACGGAGCGGCCGCCGCGGACGGCGACGCGCAGGCGCAGCTCGCCGGTGAGGCCCTCAGCCAAGGTCTGCCATCAGCACGTCGTTGCGGATCCAGTCCATGACGACGTCCAGGCCCTCGTCGGTCTTGAGGTTCGTGAAGGCGAACGGGCGGTCCTTGCGGAACACCTTCGAATCGGACTCCATGACGGACAGGTCGGCGCCCACGTACGGGGCCAGGTCCGTCTTGTTGACGATGAACAGGTCCGACTTGATCATGCCCTGGCCGGCCTTGCGCGGGATCTTCTCACCCTGGGCGACGTCGATGATGTAGATCGAGAAGTCGACGAGCTCCGGGCTGAAGGTCGCCGAGAGGTTGTCGCCGCCGGACTCCACGAAGATCACCTGCAGGTCCGGGAAACGGGCCTTGAGCTGCTCGATGGCCGCCTCGTTCATGGAGGTGTCCTCGCGGATGGCGGTGTGGGGGCAGCCGCCCGTCTCGATGCCCACGATCCGCTCCTCCGGGAGCACCGAGGTGCGGGAGAGGATCTTGGCGTCCTCGATCGTGTAGATGTCGTTGGTGATGGCGGCCATCGAGATCTCCTCGCTCATCGCGCGGGTGAGGCGCTCCACGAGCTGGGTCTTGCCGGCCCCCACGGGGCCTCCGATGCCGATGATCACGGGATCCATGGTGTTCTCCTTCTGTGTGTGTCGGTGGTGCCGGGCCGTGCCCCGCGCGGGGCACGGCCCGGTGCGGTGCGCGGGCCGCTCAGCTCATGAACATGCGGGCGCGCTGCCGCTCGTGCCGCATCTGGGCGATCTCCAGCCCCGGGGCGATGGCCCCGAGGTCGTCGGGGTGGAGGCCACGGGAGACCTCGACGGCCCGCAGGACCCACTCCTGGGCCCGGCGGACGACCCGCTGGCCCGCGTCCTGGCCCAGCGGGATGCCGCGGACGGCGTTCTGCGTCAGCGACATGACGGAGGCGTACAGGTGCGCGGCCACCGCCTCCTCGACGGGCACCCCGATCTCCCGGGCGATGACGCCCCAGACGAGGGCCTGGTGGGCGTCGAGCGTGCCCGCCTCGACCCCCTCGTGGTAGCGGCGGACCCAGTCCCCCGGGTAGGCGGGGGCGCCGATGCGCAGCAGTCGCCGCCCCATCGTGCGCCCCGCCTCGCGGATCTGGGCGGGGAGCGCCTGCGCGGTGACGAGCTCGTCCAGGTCCGCGACGGAGTCGAAGTCCTCCGCCGCGTAGACCAGGCGGACCGCCAGCGCGTCCGTGAACGTGAGCTGCTGCTCCACGAACATCTCCAGCCAGGCGGCGAAGTCCTCCTCGCCCTCGACCCGGCCGTCGCTCATGTAGGTCTCCAGGCCCAGGGAGTGGCTGAAGGCGCCCGTGGGCAGCGCGGAGTCCGTCAGCTGCAGCATCCCCAGGAGGGCGACGCCGGACGGGACGCCCGGCGTCGCCGTGGGGGTGGTCCCGGCCATGTCAGTGGGTGTGCTCGGCATGGCGGAAGGGCACGTCCATGACGCGTTCCTGCCGCTCGTGGGGCACGTCGTGGGCGCGCAGGAAGTCCTCGACGGTGTGGTCGTACTGCACCACCATCGCGTCCCGGCCGAAGGGCCCGTCCGCGTCGAAGAACTGGGCCGGCAGGTGCCGGTTGCCCAGGCTGTGCGCCACGAACGCCATCTCGCGCAGCGATCGCGCCGAGATCACCAGCACGTCCGTGGACAGCACGCGCACGATCACGGCGTTGCCGCGCTCGCCCTCGTCGTCCACGGTCAGGATGTCGCCGTCCCGCAGGTCCGGGGACCCGGCGGGCAGACGCAGCCCGTACTCGTTGCCGTGGTCGGTGCGCAGCCGCTGGATGCGCTTGACGAGGGCGGAGCCCTCGAGGTGCACCTGCTCCCGGTGGCGGTCGCCCACTAGGGCGGCGCCGGCGTCGTCGTGGACGTTGCCGAGGATCTCGGTGACGATCATGCGGTCCCCTCTCTCAGAACAGGAAGTAGCGCTGGGCCATGGGCAGGACGTCCTGCGGCTCGCACGTGACGGGCTCCCCGTCCACGCGGACCTCGTACGTCTCCGGGTCCACCTCGAGGCGGGGCGTCTCGCCGTTGTGGCGCATGTCCGCCTTGGTGAGGTCGCGGATGCCGTGCACGGCGCGGATGGTCTTCTGCAGCCCCAGGGCGCGCGGCACGCCGGCCCAGATGGACGCCTCGGACATGAAGGTGATGGCAGAGGTGTGCACGGCCTGGCCGTACGCGCCGAATGACCTGCGGTACCAGCGGGGCTGTGGCGTCGGGATGGAGCCGTTGGGGTCGCCCACGACCCCGTAGACCATCTGCCCGCCCTTGATGACCAGGTCCGGCTTCACCCCGAAGAACTGCGGCTCCCACAGCACGAGGTCGGCGAACTTGCCGACCTCTACGGATCCGACCGAGTCGGCGATGCCGTGGGCGATGGCGGGGTTGATGGTGTACTTCGACACGTAGCGCTTGATGCGGTGGTTGTCCCCCGCGGTGCCCTCGTCCTCGGGCAGCGGGCCGCGCTGACGCTTCATGGAGTCCGCGACCTGCCACGTGCGGATCAGCACCTCGCCGACGCGGCCCATCGCCTGGGAGTCGGAGGAGGTCATGGAGAAGATGCCCATGTCCTGCAGGACGTCCTCGGCCGCGATGGTCTCCTGGCGGATGCGGGAGTCAGCGAAGGCCACGTCCTCCGGCAGGTCCGCGTTCAGGTGATGCGCCACCATGAGCATGTCCACATGCTCCTCGACCGTGTTCGTCGTGTACGGCAGGGTCGGGTTGGTGGAGGCGGGCAGGATGTTCGGGTACTGCGCCAGCTCGATGATGTCCGGGGCGTGGCCGCCGCCGGCGCCCTCGGTGTGGAACGTGTGGATCACGCGGCCGTCGATCGCGGCGCGGGTGTCCTCCACGAAGCCGGACTCGTTGAGGGTGTCCGTGTGGATGGCCACCTGGACGTCGTACTCGTCCGCCACCTGCAGGGCGGTGTTGATGGACGACGGCGTGGCGCCCCAGTCCTCGTGGACCTTCAGGCCGATGGCGCCGGCACGGATCTGCTCGGCCATCGGGGAGATGGAGGAGCCGTGGCCCTTGCCGAGCAGGCCGAAGTTCATGGGCCAGTGCTCGAACGAGCGGAGCATGGTGTGGATGTTCCACTCGCCGGGGGTGATGGTGGTGGCCTTCGACGACTCGGAGGGACCGGTGCCGCCGCCGATCATGGTGGTCAGACCGGAGGAGAGCGCGGTCTCGATCTGGTCCGGGCTGATGAAGTGCACGTGGGTATCGATGCCGCCGGCGGTGAGGATCTTGCCCTCGCCGGAGATGACGTCGGTGGCCACCCCGATCACGATGTCTACGCCGTCCATGGTGTGTGGGTTGCCGGCCTTGCCGATGGCCACGATGTGCGCGTCGCGCACGGCGATGTCGGCCTTGTAGATGCCGGTCCAGTCGATGACCACGACGTTGGTGATCACCAGGTCGGGGACGCCGACGTCGCGGACGAGCTGGCTGTTCTGGCCCATCCCGTCGCGGATGACCTTGCCGCCGCCGAAGACGGCCTCCTCGCCGGGCGTGGTCAGGTCCTCCTCGACGACGGCGAACAGCTCGGTGTCCGCCAGGCGGATCGCGTCGCCGGTGGTGGGTCCGTAGAGGCTCGCATACTGCTCGCGGCTGATCTCGAAGCTCATGGTGTGTGTCCTCTCTGCGGACTCAGCGGGTCTCGTTGTCGAAGCCGGCGCGTTCCTTCAGCGGCGACGGGGCGTCGCCCGCGGCGGACTCGTGACGGGCCGGGATGGCGGGAGCGGCGGGCGCGGCGTGGAGGCCGGCTGCCTCGTGGGGGTCGAGCGAACCGTCGACCATGTCCCGGAAGCCGTAGACGACGCGGTCGCCGCCGAGGGGGATGAGCTTGACGGTGGTCTCGTCGCCGGGCTCGAGCCGCACGGCGGTGCCGGCCGGGATGTCCAGGCGGCAGCCGAGGGCGGCCTGACGGTCGAAGTCGAGGGCGCGGTTGGCCTCGGCGAAGTGGAAGTGCGAGCCGACCTGCACGGGGCGGTCGCCCCGGTTGGTGACGGACAGCTCGACAGCCTCGCGGCCGCGGTTGCAGACGACGGGGGCGTCGGCGAGGACGTACTCTCCGGGCTTCATGGTCTCCTCCTGGGTCCGGTTCAGCGGATGGGGTCGTGGACGGTGACGAGCTTGGTGCCGTCGGGGAAGGTCGCCTCGACCTGGACCATCGAGATCATGTCGGCCACGCCCTCCTGGACGTCGTCGACGGTGAGGATGGTGCTGCCCCAGCTCATGAGGTCGGCGACGCTGCGGCCGTCGCGCGCGCCCTCCATCAGCTCATAGGTGATGATCGCGATCGCCTCCGGATGGTTCAGCTTGAGGCCGCGCTGCTGGCGACGGCGCGCCAGGTCGGCGGCCACCACCACCAGGAGCTTCTCGAGGTCCTTGGGCTGCAGATGCATGTGTGCTCCTTCATGAGGTGTGCCCGGCGGGGTCGGAACGGCCCACGTACGGGCACATGGGTCTGCCATGAGTTTGGTTGACACGAGTTATCAGGCGGCGGCAGCCGCCTGGACTGATTGAACCATCTCGAACTCGACAGGGGTGAGCTTCCCGAGACGGGCCTGCCTACGACGGCGGTGATAGGTCCGCTCGATCCAGCTCACGATCGCGAGCCGGAGCTGGTCGAAGGACTGCCAGCGCCGCCGGTTCAGCACGTTCTTCTGCAACAGCGCGAAGAAGGATTCCATCGCCGCGTTGTCCCCAGCAGCACCGACCCGGCCCATCGACCCGACCAGGCCGTTGACCCGCAGCGTCTCCACGAATCGTCTGGCTCGAAATTGCGATCCTCGATCCGAATGCACCCGGCAACCCTGCACCTCGGCCTTGCCTCCACGCCGGGCCAGAGCCATCTGCAGGGCATCCACAGCCAGCTGCGAGCTCATCCGCCGATCGATCGAGTAGCCCACGATCCGGTTCGAGAACACGTCCTTGACCGCGCAGAGATAGAGCTTGGAATCCCCGGCCCAATGCTCCGAGATGTCCGTGAGCCACAGCTGGTTCGGCTTCTCAGCGCGGAACTCACGACGAACCAGATCATCATGAACGGCAGGGCCAGGACGCTTGCCCGAGCCGCGACGGAACCAGTGGCAGCAGCGGACCTTCACGAGCCGACAGGCCTTCAACACCTGATGGTCCGACACGGACAAGCCACGGCCGCGGAGCTCATCAGCCAGGAACCGGTATCCGAACTCCGGGTCATCGGCATGGGCATCGAGGACGGCGTTGGCGGCATGCGCGTCGGACCATTCCCGCTCGCTGACAGGTTCGGCCAGCCACTGGTAGTAGGCCTGACGGGAGAACCCGAGGACCCGGCAGGAGAGTTTCACGGGAATCCCGTCGCGGGCCAGGTCCTTCACGACGGGATAGCTCATTGTGGGGACTGGCCCAACTTCAGGTTCGCCTGCGACAGATACGCGGCGGCGCGGCGTAGGACCTCGTTCTCCATCTCCAATTCACGGTTGCGGCGCTTGAGAGCCTTCAACTCCTCGTTCTCAGCCTTGGTGATGCCGGGCCGGATCCCGGCCTCGACATCATCCTGGGCCAGCCAGCGCCGTAGGCAGGAGGCGGCGATGCCGAAGTCCTTCGCGACCTGCGCGATCGGCATCTGACCCTTACGGGCGATCGCGACCACGTCCTGGCGGAACTCTCGGGGGTATGCAGCGGGCATGAGGACATCCTTCCAGCAGTCCCTCCCGGGACCACAGATCAGATGTCAACCAAACTCACGGCAGACCCCATTTATACGCCTCGTTTCCTGGGAGGAAACCGAACGAGATTCTGAGAGGACGTCCACGTCAGAGCAAGAGCGCAGGAAATCCGGCGGCAGTGGGAGACGGCTCACCCACCCCGGCGTCACCCCGGGCGCGACGACGGCCCCCCACCTCAGCGCGGAGGTGGGGGGCCGTCGTGGTCGGCCGGGCCGGTCAGGCCTGGGCGAACCGCCGCTTCTGGGCCTCGAAGCGGTCGCGGATGGCCTGCGGCAGGGACTCGCCGAACCGGCCGAGCCACTCCTCGATGAGCTCGTTCTCCTCGGCCCATTCCGCGGCGTCGACCTTGAGGGCGTCCTCGAGGTCCTCGGCCGACACCTCGAGGCCGGACAGGTCGAGCGAGCCCGCGGCCGGCACGAGGCCGATCGGGGTCTCCTCGGCCTCGGCCTTGCCCTCGAGGCGCTCCACGACCCACTTCAGGACGCGGGAGTTCTCGCCGAAGCCGGGCCAGGCGAAGCCGCCGTCGCGGTTGCGGCGGAACCAGTTGACCAGGTAGATGCGCGGCAGCTTCTCCGGGTCGGCCTTGCCGGACTCCCTGACCCAATGGGCCAGGTAGTCGCCGGCGTCGTAGCCGAGGAACGGCAGCATGGCCATCGGGTCGCGGCGCACGACGCCCACGGCGCCGGCGGCGGCCGCGGTGGTCTCCGAGGAGAGGGTGGCGCCCTTGAGGATGCCGTCCTCCCAGTCGAAGGCCTCGGTCACCAGCGGCACGGTGGTCTTGCGGCGGCCGCCGAACAGGATGGCGTCCAGCTTCACGCCCCGCGGGTCGCGGTACTCGTCGGCCAGCATGTCCGTCTGCTCGATGGGCGTGCAGAACCGGGAGTTCGGGTGGGCGGCCGGGGTGCCGGACTCGGGCGTCCAGTCGTTGCCGCGCCAGTCGGTGAGGTGCTCGGGGACCTCGTCCGTCATGCCCTCCCACCACACGCCGCCGTCGTCGGTGAGGGCGACGTTGGTGAAGATGGAGTTGCCCTTGGAGATCGCGCGCATGGCGTTCGGGTTGGTGGACCAGCCGGTGCCGGGGGCGACGCCGAAGTAGCCGGTCTCCGGGTTGATCACGCGGAACTCGCCGTCCTTGCCGGCGCGGATCCAGGTGATGTCGTCGCCCAGGGTCTCGGCCTTCCAGCCCTCGATCGTGGGGTCGATGAGGGCGAGGTTGGTCTTGCCGCAGGCCGAGGGGAAGGCGCCGGTGATGTGGTAGGACCGGCCCTCGGGGTTGGTCAGCTTGAGGATCAGCATGTGCTCGGCGAGCCAGGCCTCGTCCCGGGCCATCACGGAGGCGATGCGCAGCGCGTAGCACTTCTTGCCGAGCAGGGCGTTGCCGCCGTAGCCGGAGCCGAAGGACCAGATGGAGCGCTCCTCGGGGAAGTGCACGATCCACTTGGTCTCGTTGCACGGCCACGGCACGTCCTGCTCGCCCGGCTCCAGCGGGGCGCCCACGGAGTGCACGGCCGGCACGTAGAAGGCCTGCTCGCGGGACATCTTGTCCAGCACGTCCTGGCCGATGCGGGCCATGATGCGCATCGACAGGACCACGTAGGCGGAGTCGGTGATCTCCACGCCGTACTTCGGGTCCTCGGCGTCGAGGTGGCCCATCACGAACGGGATCACGTACATGGTGCGGCCGCGCATGGCGCCGGTGAACGCGTCGTCGAGGATCCCGTGCATCTTCGCCGGGTCCATCCAGTTGTTGGTGAAGCCGGCGTCCTCCTCCTTCTCGGAGCAGATGAAGGTGCGGTCCTCCACACGGGCGACGTCGGCGGGATCGGAGAACGCGGCGAAGGAGTGGGGGAACTTGTCCTCGGCCAGGCGGGTCAGGGTGCCCGCCGCCACGAGCTCGTCCGCGAGACGGTCGCGCTCCTCCTCGGAGCCGTCGACCCACTGGACGGAGTCCGGCTGCGTCAGCTCTGCGATCTGAGCGACCCACTCGCGCAGCTGGGCGTAGTCCGTGGGCGCGTCCGCCAGGGCGCGATCCGCGAACGAGGTGGTGGCGTTGTCAGCCATGGTGGAGAGTCCTCCCATTGGGGTCCGGGGCCGTTCCGTCCCGTCCACTCCGATGCGTGCACCGCCGAAGCGCGCACCACATCGTTGTGGCCGCACGGTCCTGCCATGGTACCCGAGCCCGGCTATCATGGCCGCGCCCCCGCCACACCCCCGACTCAGACCACCGCAGACCGTCGATTTGCACTTCGCCGGAGAGGTCCTGTAGTGTTCTACGAGTTCGAGCCGCTCCGGCGGATCGGATGATGCGCCCATAGCTCAGCTGGATAGAGCGTCTGTCTACGGAACAGAAGGTCAGGGGTTCGAATCCCTTTGGGCGCACGATCGGAAGGCCCCGCTCCTGCTGGAGCGGGGCCTTCGTCATGTCGGCGCGCCTCTGCCACGCGCGCCGCCGCGGAGGTCAGCGCCCCGGAACCACGAAGTGCGTCAGGGCGGCGTCGCGGCCGTCGAGCTCGGCCCACGGCTTCTCCACCCGGAACACCTGCATCCCGAGCGTCGGGTAGTGCTCGCTCATGCGCAGCGCCGCATCCTGGTCCGAGTCCAGGCTCATCAGCCGCATGCCCAGCTCCTGCACCCACGGCATGTGGCCCACCACCAGCAGCCGTCGCGTGGTCTCCTCCGTCTCGTTGACGACGGCCAGGGCCCGCGCCGCGTCGGCGCCGTAGAGCCGCGGGTCCAGGTAGGGCGTGGGTGCCAGCTCGCCCAGGCGCTCGCACACCCACACGCACGTCTGACGGGTGCGCAGCGCATCGGAGCACACGACGGCGTCCGGGACGAGGTCGTGCTCGCGGAGCCAGTCGCCGGCGGCGGGCGCCTGGGCGTGGCCTCGCTCGGCGAGCGGGCGGGCATGGTCGTCGGCCGCGTCGGGCCAGCCGGCCTTGGCGTGCCGGAGGACGATCAGGGTCTTCGCGTCGGCGGTGCTCATGCGGCCAGGCTACGGCGACGGCCCCCGCTCGGGTGAGCGGGGGCCGTCGCCGGACACGGGCGGGCGCAGGTCAGATGCAGTACTCCGGCGCCGCCCACACGACCACCTCGGGGTGGCGGTAGAAGCGGTAGCCCTGGCCGCGCACGGTGCGCACGGTGTTCGCGAGGCGGCCGAGCTTGGCGCGCAATCGGCGGATGTGCACGTCGATGGTGCGCTCGTTGGGCACCTCGTCGGCGTTGCGCCACAGGGCGTCGAGCAGCTCCTCGCGGCCGACGGTGCGCTCACCGTTCTCCACGAGGTAGTTCAGGAGCTCGAACTCCTTGAAGGTGAGGTTCAGCGACTCGCCGTCCAGCTGCACCTCGCGCCGGGACAGGTCGATCAGCACACCGGGCTGGCGCGTGGACACGGGGGCCGGCGCCTGTGCCAGGTCGGGACTGGCACCGCCCTGCACGGTCGGATCGCCGAGCACCTGGCGCACGACCTCGAGGTCGCGGCCCTCGGCCCCGGCGGGGGCCAGGGCGACGGCGGCGTGCGACTCCGCCCCGGGGACGAGGGACTCCACGTAGTGGCGCAGCTCGTTGGCCAGCCGCGTGAGGGAGGTGCCGGCGGCCGAGGCGGCCAGCTCGTCCATGCCCACGTAGATGACGAACCCGCGGGCCTCGTTCTCCCGGGCCACCGCCTGGGGACCCGGGATGCCGTTCGGCGCCAGGACCGGCGTCGGTGCCGTCTGGGAGTCGGGGGCGTCGGTGCCACCTGCCAGCCGCAGGCCTGCGCGGGCCTGGCCTCGGCGGGACATGCCGTCGGCCCGGCGCTGCGCGTTGCGGACGGAGATGTGCACGTATCCGGCGGACTGACCCATGGCCACCACTCCTCTTTCGGCTCATGGCCCCTCCACCGCTCGGTCGATGCGGCGGACGAGGCGTCACATGACAAGAATGTGACTTCACCGAGGGGACTGGCAAGTAACGTTCGCGCTTTTGTCTCACTATTTGAGAGAAAGAGTTCTGAATGTGCTCAACATCACTATTCGCGGATCGGAATAGCGTCGCGCGGCCGGTCGGCTCGCCCGCGCGACTCTTTCATTGTTCAACAGGGCAGGGCGCGGCGCAGGACGAGCGAGTATGCGGAATATTTATGCAGGCGACTTCCAGGTTTTCCATGTGACGCCATGATGACGGGTCACAGCAGGTCGTGACGTCCACTAGATGGACGACACATTCACGGCCCCGCTTGACGCCCCCGCCGGAGACGCTCCCGTGAGACGACCACGGCCCCCGCCGGGTGGGGGCGGGGGCCGTGGTCGTCTCGTGGCGGACGCGGAGGTCCGATCAGGTCATTCCGCCAGGCCGTAGAGCCGGTCGCCGGCGTCACCGAGGCCGGGGACGATGTAGGACCGCTCGTCCAGGCGCTCGTCGACGGCGGCCAGGTACAGGTCCACCTCGACGTCGCCCAGCGAGGCCTCCAACCGCTCGATGCCCTCGGGCGCTCCGAGCAGGCAGAGGCAGGTGACCCGCGCCGCGCCGCGCTGGTAGAGGAAGCGGATGGCCTCGATCAGCGTGCCTCCCGTGGCCAGCATGGGGTCCAGGACGAACACGTGACGCCCGGACAGGTCGGCGGGCAGCCGCTCCGCGTAGGTGACGATGTCCAGCGTCTCCTCATTGCGGGCCATGCCGAGGAACCCGACCTCGGCGGACGGCGCCATCTTGGTCATCCCCTCCAGCATCCCGAGCCCCGCGCGCAGGATCGGCACGACCAGCGGACGCGGGCGGGCCAGCCGGAAGCCGGTGGTCTCGGTCACCGGGGTCTCGATCCGCACCTCCTCCATGGCCACGTCGCGCGTCGCCTCGTAGGCGAGCAGCATCACAAGCTCCTCCGTGAGCTGCCGGAAGATCATGGACGGGGTCTTCTTGTCCCGCAGGACGCTGAGCTTGTGGGCCACGAGCGGGTGGTCGACGATGTGGACGCGCATGGCGCCCACGGTACCGCCCACGCGCGCCCCTCCGCCCGTCCCCGTGCCCGCGGGGGCGCCGACACCGCCGCTAGGCTGGCCGCGTGTCCGCCCCCGTCCCCTCCCCCGCGCCCACGGCCGA
>NZ_RBLN01000247.1:0-3041 GCF_003989405.1 Micrococcus sp. HSID17227
GCGCCGGCCCGCCGACCGCGTGGCCGCCGACGCCACCCTGCGCCTGCGCGACCCGGGCCCGCGGTACGTCTCCCGTGCGGCCCACAAGCTCGTCAGCGCACTCGAGGCATTCCCGGACGTGGGCGTGGCCGGCCGCCGAGCGCTCGACGCCGGGGCCTCCACCGGCGGATTCACCCAGGTCCTCCTCGAGCGGGGCGCCGAACGGGTGGCCGCCGTCGACGTGGGCCACAACCAGCTGGCCCCGCCCGTCCGGGCCGACCCCCGCGTCCTCGTGCGCGAGGGGCTCAACATCCGCGACCTCACGGCCGAGGACATCGACGGTCCGGTGGACCTGGTGGTCTCCGACCTGTCCTTCATCTCGCTGCGCCTCGTCCTCGCCCCGCTCGCGAGCGTGTGCCGACCCGGCGCCGAGCTACTGCTCATGGTCAAGCCCCAGTTCGAGGTCGGGCGGCGCGCCCTGCCGCGCTCCGGTGTCGTGACCGATCCCGACGCCCGCCGCCACGCCGTCGTGGGTGTGACCGCGGCCGCGCTGGGCGCCGGCCTCGCACCGCGCGGCCTCGCCCGATCCGGCCTGGCCGGACAGGACGGGAACGCCGAGTTCTTCCTGCGGCTCCGCCGTCCCGACGCCACCGCGGCCGACAACCCGGCAGGCGGGACGAGCCCGGCCCCGCCCGCCGGCGAGCGCGCCGCCGGGTGGGTCCGGGGCGCCCACATCGACTGGTCCTGACCCCCGACCGGGGGACACCGCCCGTCCACGGGCGCGGGGCCACCGGTTCGCGTGTCCGGTCTCGTGGCTATCCTGGAGCGCAGTGCCCGGCACCCCGGCTCGCGGAAGGAACCATGCCCTACACCCCCGGACGTCGCATCCTCGTCCTGACCCACACGGGCCGCGAGGACGCCATCAGCGCGGCGCTGCAGGCCACCCGCATGTTCGCGGAGGAGGGCCTGGTCACCGTCATGCTCGAACAGGACGTGGCCGCCATCCGCGCGGCCGCGGGGGACCCCCCGGAGTTCGCGCCGGAGACCCTCGGGGTCGACTGCGAGCTCGAGGACATCACCCTCGGCCTCGTCCTCGGCGGCGACGGCTCGGTGCTGCGGGCGGCCGACTTCGTCCGCGGCTACAACGTGCCGCTGCTGGCGGTGAACCTGGGCCACGTCGGCTTCCTCGCCGAGTCCGAGCGCACCGACCTGCACCGCACCGTCCAGGCGATCGCCTCGGAGTCCTACGTGGTGATCGAGCGCATGGCCCTGGACGTCGTCGTGCACGTGGAGGGCCGCGAGGTGGCCCGCACGTGGGCCCTCAACGAGGCCTCCGTGGAGAAGTCCCACCGGGAGCGGATGCTCGAGGTGGTCGTCTCCGTGGACAACTCGCCGCTGACGTCCTTCGGCTGCGACGGCGTCGTGCTGGCCACCCCCACCGGCTCCACGGCCTACGCCTTCTCCGCCGGGGGCCCCGTGGTGTGGCCCTCCGTGGAGGCCCTGCTGTGCGTGCCCATCAGCGCCCACGCCCTGTTCACCCGCCCCCTCGTGGTGGGTCCGCGCTCCACGATCGGCGTGGACGTGCTCACCCGCACCCGCGAGACCGGTGTGCTGTGGTGTGACGGCCGGCGCACCGTCGAACTGCCGCCGCAGGCCCGGATCGAGGTGTCCCGGTCGGCGGAGCCGGTGCGCCTGGCCCGTCTCAACCCGACGCCCTTCGCGGAACGGCTCGTGCGCAAGTTCCGGCTGCCCACGGACGGCTGGCGCGGCCCCGTCACCGCCCAGGAGCGGGCGGGCGTGCTCCACGCGGTGGAGACCGTCGAGCCGCGGCACGCGGGGCCGCGTCCCGACGTCGTCGAACCGGCCACCATGCCGCTGTCGGTGCTCTCGCCCGCGGACATCCAGCGCCACCGCGACCGCGGGGCGCGTCACCCCGGGGAGGACGCATGATCGACCATCTGAGGATCTCGGGGCTCGGCGTGATCGGCGAGGCCACCGTGGACCTGGACCCCGGCTTCACCGTCGTCACCGGCGAGACCGGCGCCGGCAAGACCATGGTGGTCACCGCCCTGGGCCTGCTGCTCGGCGCTCGCGCCGACGCGGGCGCGGTCCGCCGGGGCTCGTCCCGTGCCGTCGTGGACGCCGGCGTCCGCCTGCCCGAGGCGCACGCCGCGCTCGCCCTCGCCGAGGACGCCGGGGCCGTGCTGGACGAGGCCGACGAGATGCTGGACCTCGGCTTCCTCCCGGACGTCGAGACCCTGCTCGCCGCCGTCCCGGCCGTGCGCCAGACCATGCTGTTCTCGGCCACCATGCCGGGTCCCGTGGTCGCGATGGCGCGCCGTTACATGACGCAGCCCACCCACATCCGCGCGGCGGACCCGGAGGACGAGGGCCTGACGAAGAAGGACATCCGTCAGCTCGTCTACCGCGCCCACCACATGGACAAGGACGAGCTCGTGGCTCGCGCCCTGCAGGCGGAGGGCCGCGGCCGGACCATCATCTTCACGCGCACCAAGCGCACGGCAGCCCGCGTGGCGGACGAGTTGACGGCGCGCGGCTTCGCGGCCGGCGCGCTGCACGGCGACCTCGGCCAGGGCGCCCGTGAGCAGGCGCTGCGCGCGTTCCGCAACGGCAAGGTGGACATCCTCGTGGCCACCGACGTCGCGGCGCGCGGCATCGACGTCGACGACGTCACCCACGTGTTCAACTTCCAGGCGCCGGAGGACGAGAAGACCTACGTGCACCGTGTGGGCCGCACGGGCCGCGCCGGCAACAAGGGCGTGGCGGTGACCCTCGTGGACTGGGAGGACATGCCGCGCTGGTCCCTGATCGACAAGGCGCTCGGCCTCGGCCAGCCCGAGCCGGTGGAGACCTACTCCTCCTCCCCGCACCTGTTCTCCGACCTCGACATCCCGAAGGGCACGAAGGGCCGCCTGCCCCAGGCCAAGCGCGTGCTCGAGGGCCTCGAGGGCGAGACGCTCGAGGACCTGGGCGGACCCGAGGCGAAGCAGCGCGACGGCGGCCGCGGACGGGGTCGCGAGGGCGGCCGGTCCCGTGACGGC
>NZ_RBLN01000248.1:0-3076 GCF_003989405.1 Micrococcus sp. HSID17227
TCTACGGTGCTCCCCATGGCCTTGTTCTCCCAGCCGGTGTTCATCAACCTCCCGACGACGGACACCGAGCGGATCCGTGAGTTCTGGACGACCCTGGGCGCCACCGCAATGGACGACTACTCGGACGAGCACTCGGTGTGCATCGAGCTCACCGAGTCGACGTACGCGATGTACCTCAGCCCCGGCTACTACACCGACTTCATCGGCAACCGTGAGATCGCCGACTGCCTCACCACCAACTCCGCCCTCATGGCGCTGACCGTCGGCGACGCCGCGGCGGTGGACGCCCTGGCGGACCGGGCGATCGAGCTCGGCGCCGCCGAGGTGCCCCTGCCCGAGGACCTGCGCGAGGAGATGGCCGACTCCGGCATGCACTCCCGCGAGATCGTCGACCCGGACGGGCACCAGTGGGAGTTCGTCACCGCCTGAGCCCGCCGGCTCAGGCGCCGAGTCGCCCGGTGAGGCGCGCGTGCATCGCCGCGGAGGCCTCGTTCAGCCCCGTCACCTCGGCGTGGATCCCGTGCCGGGCGTACTTGGTCAGCACCGAGTCGAGCGCGGCCACAGTGGAGGCGTCCCACACGTGCGCGGCACTCATGTCGATCACGACGCGCGGCGGGTCGAGGGCGTACTCGAACTGCGAGTAGAGGTCGTTCGAGGACGCGAAGAACAGGGCGCCGTGCACGCGATACGTGACGGCGTCGCCGTCGTCGTGGACCTCGCGGACCACCGTGACCAGACGCGAGACGCGCTGAGCGAAGAGCACCAGCGCAGCGAGCACGCCCACACCCACGCCGATCGCGAGGTTGTGAGTGAGCACCGTGGCCGCCACGGTCACGACCATGACGGCGGTCTCCGAGCGCGGCATCGCGCGCAGGGTGGCGGGGCGCACCGAATGCCAATCGAAGGTGGCGGCGGCCACGAACATCATCACGCCCACGAGCGCGGCCATGGGGATCTGCGCCACGAAGCCGCCGAAGGCCACCACGAGCACCAGCAGGAACACGCCCGCGAGGAACGTGGAGATCCGGGTGCGGGCGCCGTTCGCCTTGACGTTCATCATGGTCTGCCCCACCACGGCGCAGCCGCCCATGCCGCCGAACAACCCCGAGACCACGTTCGCGACACCCTGCCCCCAGGACTCGCGCGTCTTGTCCGAGCGGGTGTCGGTGATGTCGTCCACGAGCTTCGCGGTGAGCAGGGACTCGAGCAACCCCACGAACGCGATGCCGACGCTGAACGGCAGGATCAACCGGAGGGTCTCCCACGTCAGCGGGACGTCCGGCAGGCCGAGCACGGGCAGCGCATCCGGCAGCGCGCCCCGGTCCCCCACGCGCGGCACGGCCAGGCCGGCGGCCATCACCAGGGCGGTGACCACGACGACGGCCACGAGCGTCGCCGGCACCGCCGTGGTGAGCCGCGGCAACAGCACCACGATCGCCAGGGCCAACGCCGTGAGCGGGTACACGAGCCACGGGACGCCGATCAGCTCGGGCAGCTGCGAGGTGAACACGAGGATGGCCAACGCGTTGACGAACCCCACCATCACCGAGCGCGGGACGAACCGCATGAGCCGGGCCACACCGAACACGCCGAGCAGGATCTGGATGACGCCGCCGAGGATGATCGCGGCAAGCAGGTGCCCCACCCCGTACGCGTGGGACAGCGGTGCGACGACCAGCGCCACCGCCCCCGTGGCCGCGGAGATCATGGCGGGCCGGCCGCCCACGATCGCCGTGGTGACGGCCATGGTGAAGGACGCGAACAGCCCGACGCGCGGATCCACGCCCGCGATGATCGAGAACGCGATGGCCTCCGGGATCAGGGCGAGCGCCACCACGACCGCGGCCAACACCTCGGTGCCCAGCCACCGCGGGGTGCGCAGGGTGCGCAGCACCGACTGCCGCTCGCGGGGCGTGGCGGGCGGCGTCGTCGTGGTGGTGGCGGCGGGGGCGGGCATGCCTCGAGGGTAGCGGCGGCCCCGGACGCGGCAGGCGCGGACGACGCGGAGCGTGCACTCAGCCGAGCAGCTCCTCGATCAGCGAGGACTCCTCCCGATGGAGGCGCGCCACGAACGGCAGCAGCATGAGCACGCCGAACAGCGCACCGTCCCGTGTGGTGCCGGCGGCCTCGTGATCCACCTCGACGCGGGTCAGGGAGAACATCCCACCCGAGTGGAACCGGGCGACCCGCCGTGGCCGGCCGCCGTCCTCCCCCTGTGCCCGCACCTCCACGGAGCCGTCCCAGTCCGCGCGGGCCACCACGCGACGCCCCTGGACCGTCCCGTCGACGGCGAAGTAGAGCACGTTCTCGCCCCAGATCTCCTTGAGCTCGTCATGCACGGGCGCCGGTGGCTCCCCCTCGGCCGGTGCCGTGACCTCCGGTCGATGCGTCACGGCATAGGTCGGGCGCAGCAGGCGGCCCACCGCGCTGCGCCACGTGGCCCGGCGGATCCCCACCGTGGTGGCGGCACCGCCGATCGACTCCCAGCGGAACGTGCCGGTGCGTTCGCAGCCCGCCAGCTCCCCACGGACCACCCGGCCGACGAGCTCGCCGTCGTCGCGATGCACCGCGACGGTCCGCATGCTGCGCCGGACGGTGTCCAGCGTCCCCTCCCGGAACCCGTACGTGCTGGTGCGCGTCATGGCCCTCCTCTCCGCCCGCCGCGGTCCGGCCGCATGAGGCGTGCGTCCCAGTGTTCCAGAATCCCCGCGTCCCGTGGGCAGGGCTTCGTGGGCAGGGCTTCGTGGGCAGGGTTCCGTGGGCAGAACCGGCGGCGATTCAGGTTCCGTGGGCGGAAGGAGTCACTCTTCTGCCCACGGAACCGGCTGACCCGCCCACGGAACCGGTTGCCCTGCCCACGGAACCCCGAGAGGCGACTCGGGCGGCATCGCCAGGGAGCACCCGCGCCGGCACCCACCCCCGCAGGCAACGGGCCACCCCCGCGCGCACCCGTCACGCCGTGCGCATCACCCGCACGGGGTCGCGGAACGCCGCGAAGGCCGCCGGGAGCAGGCTCGCCACCACGGCGGTCAGCGCGGCGAGCACGTCCACCCCCGCCACGAAGTCCAGCCCCAGC
>NZ_RBLN01000249.1:0-3127 GCF_003989405.1 Micrococcus sp. HSID17227
TCCCGATCCCCCTGCCCGGCGGCGGGCCGCTCACCGTGGGACGGGCCCAGGCCCTGGGCATGCTGCTGGGCGGCAACACCCGCGTGGACCGCCTGCACTGGGTCCTCGCCGAGGCCGTGGACCGCACCGGGCCCGCGCCGCGCCTGTCCGAGACGTTCCTGGCCGCCGTCGCCGACCAGGACGACCGCCTCGTCAACCCGCTCTACACCGTGCTGCACGAGGCGATCTACGCGCAGCCGGCGGACCTGGCCGGCGGCCGGGCGGACACCGGCTGGTCGGCGTCCCGGATGCTCGCCGAGCACCCGGACTTCGACCCGGAGGCGACCACGGTCCCGCTGCCCACGGGCGAACACGTCATGCCCTGGTCCGTCGAGGTCGACCCCCGGCTGCGGCCCCTGGCCGGCACGGCGCGGCTGCTCGCCGAGCGCACGCAGTGGGGCCCGCTCTACGACGTGGCCTCCCTGGCGCAGAACACCGTCCCCGTGGCCGCCGCCGTCTACGCGGACGACGTGTACGTGGACCGGGACCTCTCGATCGAGACCGCGCGGCGCGTCCGCGGCCTGCGGGTGTGGGAGACCGGCGCCTTCCACCACGACGGCATCGCCGACGACGGGCCGGCGATCCTCGACCGGCTCCTGGCGATGACCGCGCCGGACGGCGCCGGGACGACGACGGCCCCCGACCCGGTCGACTGACCGGCCCGGGCGCCCGGGCGCCGGCGGAGGGCTCCCCCGGCGCCGTGATCGGCTCAGACGGTGGGCCCGTCCTGCCGCACGATCTGCTCGGAGACCCCGCGCGCGTCGTCGTCACGGGGATCGGCGAGCCGGGTCTCGTGGGCCGTGCGGATGATGGCCGACCACGCGTCCTTGTGCTCGAGCAGCTGGTCGCGCCAGCGCTGGTCCACGGCCTCGGCCCGGGCCGTCCAGCGATCCATCAGGGCGGCGGCGCGCTCGCGCTCGGCCGGGTCGGCGTCCTCGGGCAGCTTCGAGTACCGGTACGAGTACTTCTCGGCGTTCTGCAGCGCCCGCAGGGCCTGGCCCTTCGGCGAGGCCAGGGAGATCGCCACGGTGATCGCCAGGATCACGACGACGACCACGAGGGACAGCGTCGTGGGGATCTCGACGACGGGCACGTTCTCGCCGCCGTTGATGAACGGCAGGTTGTTCTCGTGCAGGGCGTGCAGGATCAGCTTCACGCCGATGAACGCCAGCAGCGCGGAGAGCCCGTAGGCCAGGTAGACGAGGCGGTCGAGCAGGCCGTCGATCAGGAAGTACAGCTGGCGCAGGCCCATGAGCGAGAACGCCGTGGCGGTGAAGACGATGTACGCCTCCTGGGTCACGCCGAAGATCGCGGGGATGGAGTCGAAGGCGAAGAGGATGTCCGTGGCGCCGATCGCGATCATCACGAGGAGCATCGGCGTCATGAGGCGCTTGCCGTCCACCGTCGTGAAGAGGCGGTCGCCGTCGAACTGCTCGGAGGCGGGCAGGAACCGCTTGACCAGGCGGACCATCACGTTGTCCGCCTCGTCCTGGGCGCCCTCGGCGTCGCCGGACATCTCGCCCTTGAGCTGGCCGCCGGCGATGATCAGCAGGAACAGGCCGAAGAGGTAGAACACGTCGGACCACGCGGCGATGACGGCGGCGCCCAGCAGGATGAACAGGGTGCGCGAGATCAGCGCGAAGGTGATGCCGAACAGGAGCACCTTCTGCTGGTACTCGCGCGGCACCCGAAAGCTGGCCATGATGACCAGGAAGACGAACAGGTTGTCGACGCTGAGCGCCTTCTCCAGCAGGTAGCCGGTGTAGTACTCGACCGCGTGCTGGGTGTCGCCGAAGGCGAAGAACACGAGGCCGAAGACGAGCGCGAGGCCGACGTAGACGCCGGACCAGATCGCGGCCTCCCGGATCGACGGCGTGTGCGCCTTGCGGACATGGGCGAAGTAGTCGAACGCGAGGAGCCCGACGATCAGCGCGATCGTCAAGCCCCAGGTCAGGCCGTTGATTTCCACGGGTCACCTCTCGGCGTCAGGGGTCAGGACGGTGCCGCAAGTCTCTCCGCCCGCCGCGACCGCGGCCCGGGCCCCTGTGTCCGGCCGGCGGCGCGCTCTCGGCGGCCGCGGCGTGCTGACGTCCACAGTGTTCGGGATACTCCCCTACGTCGCCGGTCAGTCTACCCGGTCGCACGACGACGCCCCGACCCGCGGCGGGCGGAGCGGGGCGTCGTCGGGCCCGCTGGCGCAGGCCCATGAGGGCGAAGATATTGGCGGTCAGGACGATGAACCAGTTCTGGGTGAGGCCGAAGATCGCCGGGATGGAGTCCACCGCGAACATCACGTCCGTCAGGCCGATCGTGATGAACACGACCACCATGGGGGTGAACATGCGCCGGCCGTCCACGGTGGTGCGCAGTCGGTTGCCGTCGTAGTCCGGCGCCACGTTGAGGCGGCGGGTCAGGCGGGCCACGACGCCCGGCTCGGACTCCTCGTCCCCGCCGTCGTCCTTGAGCTGCTGCCAGGCGGTCCAGAGCAGGAAGGCGCCGAAGATGTAGAACTCCCACGTCAGGTGCTCGATGGCGACGGCGCCGACCGCGATGAACACCGCGCGGGCGATCAGCGCGATGATGATGCCCACCATCAGCACCTCCTGCTGGTAGCGGCGGGGCACCTGGAACGTGGCCATGATGATGAGGAACACGAACAGGTCGTCCACGCTGAGGCTGTACTCGGTGACCCAGCCGGCGAGGAACTCGGTGCCGTGCTGCGCATCGCCCAGGGCGAAGAGCAGCCCCGCGAAGAGCAGCCCCGCGAAGACCAGCGCCAGCGCCACGTAGAACCCGATCCACAGGCCGGCCTCCTTCATGGAGGGCTCGTGGGGGCGGCGCGCGACGTACAGCAGGTCGAGCAGGAGGATGACGCCGAGGACCACAAGGGTCGTGGTCTCGAAGGCGGGACAGAGCACGTCCTTGGAGGGGTTCCTTTCGTGGGGGCCGCGCCAGTCTAGATGTAGGAGGGCATGACGTTGTTGACTCGGGCCGGTGCCAACGAGGCCGGAGGGGCGTCCCCGCAGGAGGTATGAGGCCGATGGTAGTTGTAGTGGTTCACCCACACGGCCAGCGCCTCACGCCGAGC
>NZ_RBLN01000250.1:0-3092 GCF_003989405.1 Micrococcus sp. HSID17227
GGGGCACAGCGCGGACGGGCGCAAGGCGGCCGGCACCGCCGGGCTGGGGCAGCAGCTCGCCGACCGCGTCGCCCGCACGTCGCGAGGCGGGCCCGAGCGTTCGCGCGAGCGCCACACCGGCCGCGGCAAGCTGCTGGTGCGGGACCGCATCGACGCGCTGCTCGACGAGGGCTCGCCCTTCCTCGAGGTCGGCGCGCTGGCCGCGCACGGCCTGTACGACGGGGACAGCCCCGCCGCGGGCGTCGTGGCGGGCATCGGCCTGGTCCACGGCCGCCTCGTGATGGTGGTCGGCAACGACGCCACCGTGAAGGGCGGCACCTACTACCCCATGACGGTGAAGAAGCACCTGCGGGCCCAGGAGATCGCCCTGGAGAACCGCCTGCCGTGCATCTACCTCGTGGACTCCGGCGGCGCGTTCCTGCCCCGCCAGGACGAGGTCTTCCCGGACCGCGAGCACTTCGGCCGCATCTTCCGGAACCAGGCGCTGCTCTCCTCGCAGCGCATCCCGCAGCTGGCCGCGGTGTGCGGCTCCTCCACGGCGGGCGGCGCGTACGTGCCGGCCATGTCGGACGAGACCGTGATCGTGCGCGAGCAGGGCACCATCTTCCTCGGCGGCCCCCCGCTCGTGAAGGCCGCGATCGGGGAGGACGTCTCGCCCGAGGACCTCGGCGGCGGCCGGCTGCACGCCGAGCGCTCCGGCGTCGCGGACCACCTGGCGGACGACGACCTGCACGCCATGCAGATCCTCCGGGACATCGTGGCCACCCTGCCCCCGGCCGAGGCGCCGGCCTGGGAGGTCGCCCCCGCCGCGGAGCCCGCCAAGGACCCGGCCGAACTGACCAGCGTCGTGCCCGTGGACGTGAACACCCCCTACGACGTGCGCGAGGTGATCGACCGCCTCGTGGACGGCGGCTCCGTCCACGAGTTCAAGCCCCTCTACGGCACCACCCTGGTCACCGCGTTCGCGCGGATCGACGGCCACCCCGTGGGCGTCCTCGCCAACAACGGCATCCTGTTCGGAGACTCCGCCCGCAAGGGCGCGCACTTCATCGAACTGTGCGACCAGCGCGGCATCCCGCTGCTGTTCCTGCAGAACATCTCCGGCTTCATGGTGGGTCGGGACGCGGAGGCCGGCGGCATCGCGCGCGACGGCGCCAAGATGGTCACCGCCGTCGCGACCGCCCGCGTGCCCAAGCTGACCGTGGTGATCGGCGGCTCGTTCGGCGCCGGCAACTACGCGATGTGCGGCCGCGCCTACTCACCCCGCTTCCTGTGGATGTGGCCGAACGCGCGCATCTCCGTGATGGGCGGCCCGCAGGCCTCCTCCGTGCTCACGCAGATCAAGCAGGACCAGCGGGCCGCCGCGGGGGAGGAGCCGATGTCCCCCGAGGAGGTCGAGGCCTTCCAGGCGCCGGTCCGCCGGCAGTACGAGGACCAGGGCAGCCCCCTGTACTCCACCGCCCGCCTCTGGGACGACGGAGTGATCACCCCCGGCCAGACCCGCCGGGTGCTCTCCCTGGCCCTCGACGTCATCTCCCGTTCCCCGCTGCCGGACTCCCGGTTCGGCCTGTTCCGCATGTGAGGCACCCGTGACCGAGAACCACGCCCAGGGGACGCCCCTGTTCGACACCGTGCTGGTGGCCAACCGCGGCGAGATCGCCGTGCGCGTCATCCGCACCCTGCGCCGCCTCGGCATCCGCTCGGTGGCCGTGCACTCCGACGCCGACGCCGACGCGCGGCACGTCCGCGAGGCGGACACGGCGGTCCGCCTCGGCCCGGCTCCGGCCCGCGAGTCCTACCTGGACATCGACGCCGTCGTCGACGCCGCGCGCCGCACCGGCGCCCAGGCCGTGCACCCCGGCTACGGCTTCCTGTCCGAGAACGCCGACTTCGCCCGCGCGCTGGACGCGGCCGGCATCGTGTTCGTGGGCCCGCCCGTGGCCTCGCTCGACGCGATGGCGGACAAGATCCGCGCCAAGGAGACCGTGGCCGCGTACGACGTGCCGGTGGTCCCCGGCATCCAGGACCCCACGCTCACCGACGAGCAGATCACGGCCGAGGCCGAGCGCGTCGGCTTCCCGCTGCTGATCAAGCCCTCCGCGGGCGGCGGCGGCAAGGGCATGGTGGCCGTGCGCGCCGCCGAGGAGCTGCCCGGCGCCCTCGCCTCGGCCCGGCGCACGGCGCGCTCCGCGTTCGGCGACGACACCCTGCTGCTCGAGCGGCTCATCACCGCGCCCCGGCACATCGAGGTGCAGGTGTTCGCGGACGCCCACGGCGCCACCGTGCACCTGGGCGAGCGCGAGTGCTCCCTGCAGCGCCGCCACCAGAAGGTGATCGAGGAGGCCCCCGCGCCCCTGCTGACCGGGCTGGCGCACGGGGCCGAGCTCCGCGAGCGCCTGGGCCGGGCCGCCGTGGACGCGGCCGTGTCCGTGGGCTACCGCGGTGCCGGCACCGTCGAGTTCCTCGTCTCGGACGAGAACCCGGACGAGTTCTTCTTCATGGAGATGAACACCCGCCTGCAGGTGGAGCACCCGGTCTCCGAGGAGGTCGTCCGGGTGCGCGGACAGCGCCTGGACTTCGTGGAGCTGCAGCTGCGCATCGCCGCGGGGGGGCCGCTCGGCTTCGCCCAGGAGGACGTGACCCTCGACGGCGCCGCCGTCGAGGCCCGCGTCTACGCGGAGGACCCCGCGAACGGCTTCCTGCCCTCCACCGGGCCGGTGCTGCGCTGGCGCGAGCCCGCCGGCGAGGGCGTCCGCGTCGACACCCTCCTGCTGCCCTCCCGGCCGGCCGAGGAGCGCGCGTTCGGCTCCGGACCGCAGACTGGCCCCGCCGCCGGCGCCGTGGACCCCGTGGACGTCGACGGCGCACAGCCCGAGATCACCGGCTTCTACGACCCGATGATCGCCAAGCTCATCGCCCGTGGCGCCGACCGCGCCGAGGCCCTGGACCGGCTCGACGCCGCGCTCGCGGACACCGTGCTGTTCGGCGTCCGCTCCAACCTGGGCTGGCTGCGCGAGCTCGCGGCCCGCGAGGACGTGCGGACCGGCCGGCTCACCACCGAGCTGATCGACGGCCTCGAGGCGTCGACCGCC
>NZ_RBLN01000251.1:0-233 GCF_003989405.1 Micrococcus sp. HSID17227
TGGAGTTGTGAATATATTGTAGTGATTATGATGCGTAGTCGTAGCTTTGGTTATGTCTATACAGTAATCAATTGTGCACGTAGCATTGATATAGAGCTGATGGGATGATATTCAACGGAGAGATGTTGTTTGTGTTGACTTGCAGTTTAGAGGATAAGCTGGCTAGTATTTAATCATGTTTTGTTATTGTTACTATATCGTGGTCCCCTGTTATTACGATTTTTTTTTTTTTT
>NZ_RBLN01000252.1:0-2785 GCF_003989405.1 Micrococcus sp. HSID17227
TAGGGCACCGCGGTCCACGTCTGGGTCGGCTGAGCCGGGGCGTGCCCGGCCGCGCGGTCAGGCCCGCGGCGCGCGGCGCTCGGGGTGGGAGAGGGCCTCGGTGACCTTGAACGCCATCTCCAGGGACTGCTGGTGGTTCAGCCGCGGGTCGCACAGCGTCTCGTAGCGGGCGTCGAAGTCGGCCTCGTTGATCGGGTCGGAGCCGCCCAGGCACTCGGCGACGTCGTCGCCGGTCAGCTCGACGTGCATGCCGCCCGGGTGCGTGCCGAGCTCGCGGTGCACCTCGAAGAAGCCGCTGACCTCGTCCATCACGTCCTCGAACCGGCGGGTCTTGTAGCCGTTGGCCGCGGTCACGGTGTTGCCGTGCATGGGGTCGGTGACCCACACCGGCTCCAGCCCCGCGTCCCGGACGCCCTCGACGATGCCGGGGAGCACGTCCCGGATCCGCTCCGCGCCCATGCGGGTGATGAAGGTCAGGCGGCCCGGCTCGCGCTCCGGGTCCAGCCGCTCCGCGAGCTCGAGGGCATCCGCGGTCGTGGTGGTCGGGCCGAGCTTCACGCCGATCGGGTTGCGGACCCGGGAGAGGAAGTCGACGTGGGCGCCATCCACCTGGCGGGTGCGCTCGCCGATCCACAGGAAGTGGGCGCTCGTGGCGTAGGGGTCGCCGCTGCGTGAGTCCACGCGGGTCAGGGCGCGCTCGTAGTCGAGCAGGAGCGCCTCGTGGGCCGAGTAGAACTCGGTGCGGCGCATGGCCTCGAAGTCCACGCCCGCGGCGTTCATGAAGCGGACCGCGCGGTCGATCTCGGCGGCCATCTCCTCGTACTGGGCGTAGGCCGGGTTGGCCATGAAGCCCTGGTTCCACTGGTGCACGCTGCGCAGATCGGCGAAGCCGCCCTGGGTGAAGGCGCGGACCAGGTTCAGGGTGGAGGCGGAGGTGTGGTAGGCCTGCACCATCCGTCGGGCGTCGTGCCGGCGTGCCTGCTCGGTGAACTCGTAGCCGTTCACGATCTCGCCGCGGAAGCTGGGCAGCGTGACGCCGTCGCGGGTCTCCGTGTCCGAGGACCGCGGCTTGGCGAACTGGCCGGCGATCCGGCCCATCTTCACGACCGGCATGGAGGCGCCGTAGGTCAGCACCGCGGCCATCTGCAGGATGGTCTTCACCCGGGCGCTGATCCGGTTGGCGGTGGACCCGGCGAACGTCTCGGCGCAGTCGCCGCCCTGCAGGAGGAACGCGCGGCCCTGGGCGACGTCGGCCAGACGGGCGCGCAGCAGGTCGACCTCGCCCGCGAAGACGAGCGGGGGCAGGGCGCTCAGCTCGGCGACGGCGGCGCGGTGATCGGCCTCGTCCGCCCAGGACGGCGCCTGTGCGATCGGCAGCGAGCGCCAGTGGTCCAGGCCGGGGATGTCGGCGGCGCCCTCCGAGATGGCGGTGCCGAAGGCCAGGATCTTCTCGCGGGGGTCTTCAGTCATGTGCACCAGGCTAGGGGCCGCGTGCCGCGCCCCGGTCTGAGCGTCCCCGGATGACGACGCGCGGGCCCCGCTCAGTCGCGGGCGCGTGGCGGAGCGGCCGTACGGCCCGCCTTCACGTCCGCCGCGTAGGTGTCCACGTACTCCTGGCCCGACAGGCGCCGGATGGCCTCCATGATCTCGTCCGTCACCTCCCGCAGCACCCGGGGGTCGCCGGCGGCCTCGGCACGGTCGGAGAAGTCCAGCGGCTCGCCGAAGATCATGCCCAGGCGCCGGATCCGCGGCAGCACGTGGCCGATCGGCTGCACCCGGTCCGTGCCGATCATCGCGATGGGCACCACGGGCGCGCCCGAGGCCAGCGCGAGCTTGGCCACGCCGATCTTGCCGCGGTGCAGCCGCCCGTCCGGGCTGCGGGTGCCCTCCGGGTAGATCCCGAGCAGCCGGCCCTCCCGCAGCGCCTCGAGGCCCGCGTCCAGCGAGCGCAGGGACGCCTCTCCGCCGGAGCGGTCCATGGGCAGCTGGTTCGCCGCCTCGAAGAACCGGCGGGTGACCCAGCCCTTCACGCCCGGGCCGGTGAAGTACTCGTGCTTGGCCAGGAAGTGCACCTGGCGGTCGAGCATGGCCGGCATGAACACCGAGTCCGAGACGGACAGGTGGTTGCTGGCCAGGATCGCCGGGCCCTCGGCCGGCACGTTCCCGAGGCCCTTCACCCAGGGGCGGAACAGCAGGCGGGTGGCCGGAGCCACGGCGAACGTCTTGGCGGACCAGTAGAACGTGGACACGAGGGCCTTCCGGTCGGGGCGGTCGGGTGCCTGCCCATCGTATGGTCCGCCTGCCTTACCCTGGCACCATGCCCCGCCCCGTCGCCGTCGCCCCCGAAGACCTCCCCCTGCGCCTCATGCCCGCCGCTCCCGCCCGGCGCGACCACTGCGTCGTGCTCCTGCACGGGTTCACCTCGACTCCGGCCTCCGTCCGCGCCTGGGCCGAGGGGCTCGCGGCAGGCGGCTCCCCCGTGAGCGTGCCCCTGCTGCCGGGGCACGGCACCCGGTGGGAGGACCTCGCCGCCACCGGTGCGGACGAGATCCGCGCCGCCGTCCGGGCCGTCGTGGACCTCGAGCTCGCCCGACACGGCCGCGTGGTCATGGCGGGCATCTCGATGGGCGGCGCCCTCGCGCTCGACGCCGCCGCCCACCGACCCGTGGCCGGGGTGCTCGTGGTGAACCCCTCGCTGCGCTTCGCCAGCCCGCTCGCCCCCTTCGCCCCGCTGCTGGCCCCGTTCGTCCCCACGGTCGCCCCGATCGCGGACGACATCGCGGAC
>NZ_RBLN01000253.1:0-3018 GCF_003989405.1 Micrococcus sp. HSID17227
CGTCGTCCACGCTCGCGGCGGCGAGGCGGGCGAGGGCGGCGACGTCGTCGAGCAGGGCTACGAGTCCGACCATGGTTCCTCCTGGGGTGGGGCCGACGGGCGCGCCGGTGCGCGGGCAGGGCGCAGGTCGAGCATAGCGGCGGGGACGGACACGCACCGGCCCGGTCCCGTGGGGGACCGGGCCGGTGCGTGCGCGGCCGACGAGGCCGCCGGTGGGCTCAGGCGTCGTTCTCGGTGGTCTCCACGGGACGGGAGCCCAGACGGCCGTCGATGCGGAGCAGGCCCGAGCCGTCGTCGCCCACGAGCTCGAGCTGGCCCACGATCTCGGAGACGGTGGACTCCTCCTCGATCTGCTCGTCCAGGAACCAGTTCAGCAGCGGGCGCGAGTTGAGGTCGCCCGCGGACTCGGTGGCCCGGTACAGCTCCCGGATCGCCTCGGAGACCTTCTGCTCGTGCGCGAGCGCGGCCCGGAAGATCTCCAGGGCCGAGATGCCGGCCTGCACGGGCGGGGCCGGGATGGCGCCGATCGTCGGGACGCTGTCCCGGTCGGCGACGTGGTCGATGAACTTGTTCGCGTGGACGATCTCCTCGTCCGCCTGGTGCCGCAGCCACGCGGCCATCCCCGACAGGTCCAGGTCGTCGGCGGCGATCGCGAGCTGGCGGTAGACCATGGACGCCTCGAACTCGAGGGTGATCTGGTCGTCGAACTTCTGCAGCAGGTCTTCGGTGAGCTTCATGACTCGAACTCTAGGCAGGCGGCCGGGGCGCGGTAAAGGCGCGCCGCCCCGTCATCGAGGCGCGACGACGGCGGGCGGCGGGCTCCGCCGGATTCGGCGCCCCGCGGACCCGGCCCTAGGCTGGGCGCCGTGTCCGAGACCCACCGCGCCCGCCCGGGCGTCGACCCCGCGTCGACGCCGCCCTCCGACGTGCCGCGGGGCCCGGGAGGCCGGGACGCGCTCGTGCGCCGCCGCGTGTTCCGGACGCCCCTGCTGCGCCGCGTGGTCTACGCGGTGGTCTTCGAGCTGCTCGCCATCCTCTTCACCACCGGGATCCTGGCGGCGCTCGGCAACGGCGGCGGGCCCTCGCTCGCCGTGGCGGTGGTGTCCTCGACCGTGGCCCTGCTGTGGAACATCGTGTTCAACTCGGTGTTCGAGACCCTCGAACGCCGCCTCGGGATCACGGGCCGACCCTGGTGGGTGCGCGTGGCCCACGCCGTCGGCTTCGAGGGCGGGCTGATCGTGTTCCTCGTGCCCGCGGTGGCGCTGATCCTCGGCATCGGGCTGGGGGAGGCGTTCCTCATCGAGGCCGGCCTGCTCGTGTTCTTCCTCGTCTACGCCGCGGTGTACGCCTACGCGTTCGACTCGGTGTTCGGCCTGCCGGACTCGGCCGCCCGCGCCGAGGCCTGACCCACCGCTCGGAGCAGGCGCGGCTCAGCGGGACGCCGGCAGCCCCAGGAACGCGCGGATCGCCGGCATCTCGCGGCGCACCTGGTCCAGGCCGAGCTCGTGGGCGGCGGCCAGCTTGGCCACGGACCGCTCGCCGTTGGAGATGGGCATGGTCGCGGGCACGAACAGATAGGCCCGTCCCTGCCGCTCCATCTCGAACAGGCGCTCGCGGGTCGCGTTGTACCGGCGCCAGCGCGTGAGCAGGGCGTCCGCGACGGCGGGGTAGCGCCGGAAGGTGCGCTGGTAGAACGAGGGGAACCGCTCGGGCCGCTTCACGTACCCGCGCTCCCGGGTCAGGACCACGAGGACCTTCTCGAACCCCGCGTCCTCCGCCGCGGTCAGCGGGATCCCGCCGTCCACGCCGAGGGCGCCGTCCACGAACACGGTGCCCTCGGCGTGCACGGGGGGCATGAGGACCGGCATCGTGGACGACGCGCGGACGCGGACCATCAGGTCGGTCAGGGTGGTCATGTCGGAGCGGTCCCACCAGCGGGTCTCGCCGCTCGCGGCGTCGAACCCGCCCAGCACGAGCCGGGCGGGGTTCGCGCGGAACGTGGCGAAGTCGTAGGGCAGGTCCGCCTCGGGCAGGCCGGCGTGCTCGTAGATGTATTCGGCGTTGAACAGGCCCTTGCCGCGCAGGAAGCTCAGCCAGTTGCCGAACCGAGGATCGTCGGCGAAGTCCACGAACGAGCGCCGCGCACGGGCCGGGTCGCGGGACAGGTAGTTCACGGCGTTGGACGAGCCCGCCGAGATGCCGGCCACGAAGTCCACGTGGATCCGCTCGCGCAGCAGCTCCGCCACCACGGCCGAGGTGAGCGCGGCGCGCATCCCCCCGCCCTCGAACAGCAGCGCCGTGTCGGTGACGTTGGACGTCATGGGCTCGGTCATGGTCGGTCCCTCCGTGTTCGCCGTCCGCCGAGCAGGGCGCGGGGCGCTCCCGTCCGGCCGCGCCCATCCTAGGCTGTCCCCATGGCGACGACCCACATGAAGAGCACCCCCGTCCACACCGTCGGTGGGCTGCCCCAGGTGGGTGCCCCCGCCCCCGACTTCACCCTCACCGGGGCGGACCTGTCCCCGGTGACCCTGCGGGAGCTGCGCGGCCGTCGCGTGATCCTGAACATCTTCCCGTCCCTGGACACCGGCGTGTGCGCCGCCTCCGTCCGCGAGTTCGACTCCCGCGTCGCGGACCTCGGGGACACCACCGTCGTGGCCGTGTCCGCGGACCTGCCGTTCGCCGCCGCGCGCTTCTGCTCGGTCGAGGGCATCGACCACGTCCGCAGCGGCTCTGTGTTCCGCTCGTCGTTCGGCGACGACTACGGCGTGCGCATGACCGACGGTCCGCTCGAGGGCCTGCTGGCCCGCGCCGTCGTCGTGGTCGATGCCGACGGCGTGGTCCGTCATGCCCAGCTCGTCCCCGAGATCTCCGAGGAGCCGGACTACGAGGCCGCCCTGGCGGCCGCCCGGGGCTGAGCGTGACGCCGCCGGGCTGGCCGCCGCGCGCACGACGCTCGCCCCTGGCGTTCGTCATCGCGCTGTTCGGCGTGCTCGGCGCGCTGGTCCTGGCCGGGGGCCT
>NZ_RBLN01000254.1:0-3066 GCF_003989405.1 Micrococcus sp. HSID17227
GGGGCGACACGGCCCGCACAGGCGCTCGGGGCTGAGGCCTTCGGGGCGCGGCGGACCGGAGCCAGTCTACGCGTCCGGCCGGCGGGTGGCCCCTCGGGGCCCCGAGGTCCTCCCCCGGCGAACGTCCGCCCCGCGGGTCAGGACGGCGACGTCGACCCGGTTCAGAGGCCCCTGGCCGTGCCCCGGTCCCGGCGCACCTCGTGGTGGAAGCCGAGCCCGGAGACCATCAGGAGCACCCCGATCAGGATCGCCCCGCCGCCGGCGATGCCGAGCAGGGCGTGCGGGCCGAAGCCCTGCAGGGCCGCCACGACCACGCCGCCCCCGGAGAGCAGGCCCACGAGTCCGGTCCACAGCTGGTCCCGCGCGGGGATGAACTCGCGGCGGTGGCGGGCCCACGCCACGAGCTCGGCGACGCCGCCGAGCACGAGGGCGGCGCCGGCCGCCACGCCCACCGCCGCCGGGGACCCCAGGAACAGCAGCACGATCACGCCGAGCATCCACGCGGCCGCCGCCAGGGACAGCGGGGAGCGCATGGCCACGGGCACCGGGTCGCGGCGCAGGTACTCCCACATCGCCGAACCGGAGAACGCCAGGTACAGCGCGAACATGACCTTCATCCACGTCAGGCCCGGCTCGGCGACGAACACGGTGGTCAGACCGAACGCCAGCGCCACCACGGCGCGGATCAGGATCGGCTTGAACACCACGGACGAGATCTCGAGGGGGGTCTGCACGGTAGCCACCGCCCCAGTCTAGGAGCAGTGCGGCCGCGGCCCGGCCCGCGCGTCACCGCCCGGACGCGCTCACACGACGCCGAGCCGCATCCAGTCGTCGCGCCGGGCCCGCCAGCCGAGGGTGAGCGCCCGCATCCCCATGTAGACCCCTGCGAAGCCGAGCCAGAGCAGGCCCAGCTGCACGCCGGCGTCGGGCACGGCGGCGTTCGGTCCGGGCCAGGCCGCGGTCCAGCCGAATCCGCCCGTGGCGAGCTGCGCGAGCACCCAGAGCGCCGGCGCGTAGACCACGAGGTTCACGAGGCCGGCGAGGGCGAGGTAGCGGGCGTCGCCGGCGCCGATCAGCACGCCGTCCAGCACGAACACGTACCCGGCCACCGGCTGCCCGGCGGCCAGCACCCACAGGCCCACGGTGGCGGCGGCCTGCACGGTCGGGTCCGTGGTGAACAGCCCCGGCAGCACCGGTGCCGCCAGGGCCAGCACGGCCCCGGTCACGACGCCGAAGCCCAGCCCCCAGCGCACCATCGTCCGGGTGAGGCGACGGGCCGCATCCGGCCGGGCGGCCCCGAGCTCGGCGCCGATCAGGGCCTGCGCGGCGATCGCGAGGGCGTCGAGGGCGAACGCCAGCGTGGAGAACAGCGTGACGACGAGCTGGTGCGCGGCGAGGGAGCGGTCGCCCGCCCCGGCGGCGGCCATGACGGTGATGAGGATGGCCGCGCGCAGGCTCGCGGTGCGCAGCAGCAGCCACGAGCCCACCTGGGCCGTGGCGCGCATGCCCGACGCACGGGGCGCCCACACCGTGCCCGAGCGGCGGAAGCGCGGGGCCAGCACGAACAGGTATGTCACGAGCATCGCCCACTGCACCACGGACGTACCGACGGCCGAGCCAGCTACGCCCCAGCCCAGCCCGTACACCAGGGCCACGTTCAGCCCGATGTTCGCGCCGAAGCCCACACCCGCCACCACGAGCGGCGTCACGGTGTCCTGGAGGCCGCGGAGCACCCCGGTGGCCGCGAGCACGGCCAGCAGGGCCGGCAGCCCCGGCATGGACCAGCGCAGGTAGGCGACGGCGTGGGCCTGCACCTCGCCCGTCGCGCCGAGGGCCGCCGTCAGCGCGGGGGCCGCGAGCCAGCCGAGGACGGCCAGCACCGCGCCGAGCAGCAGGCCCAGCCAGATGCCGTCGCGGCCGCGGTCCATCGCGGCGGCCGGGTTCCCCGCCCCGATCAGCCGGGCCACCGCCGGGGTGGTGGCGTAGGCCAGGAAGATCATGAGGCCGGTGAGCGTGTGCAGGATGGTGGTGCCGATCCCGACGCCGGCCAGCTGGGCCGTGCCCAGGTGCCCGATGATCGAGGTGTCGGCCAGCAGGAACAGCGGCTCCGCGATGAGCGCGCCGAACGCGGGGACCGCGAGCGCGAGGATGCGCCGCGTGAGGGCGCGCGCGTCCTGCGGGGCGGGCGCCGCCGTCGAGCCGGAGGGTCCTGCCATCTCAGCCCAGCAGGGCCAGCAGCGGGGCCAGCGCCGTGGTCGGGGCAGTGGGGCCGGGCAGCGTGTCCGGCAGCAGGGGGGCCACGAGGTAGAGCATCGCGATGGCGATGCCGTTGTTCACCATGTGCAGCAGCACCGCGTACCCGAACGAGCGGCCCATCAGGATGTAGGACACCGTGATCGCCACCGCGAGGGTCAGGTACGGGACGGTCTCCACGAGCCGGAAGTCGCCGCCGGTGCCGAGGAAGTGCAGGAGTGTGAACGCGAGCACGGAGACCACGGCGCACACCCACACGTTGATCCAGCGGGAGAGCTTGCCGATCAGCAGGTGGCGGAACAGGTACTCCTCCACGAGCGGGGCGGCCACCACGGTCATGAGGATCATGAGCACGGGCGGGGCCTGCGTGGTCATCTCCTCGAGCGCGGCCTGGTTGGCGCTGGTCTGCGCCTCCCCGATGAGGCTCAGCACGATCACGTTCACGACGATGCACGCCAGCCACGTGGCGGGCAGCAGCAACAGCTTCCACCACGTCCCCGTGCGGAACACCCGCAGCGACGTCACGAGCGGGCGCCAGGCCACGGCCAGCACGAGCACCACGAGGATCGCGTAGCTGACGATGTTCACCGTGAACCCGTCGCGGACCAGGTCGAACGCCCCGAGGTCACCGGGGACCAGGCCGAGCGACACCGCCAGCCAGAGCCCCAGCCGGAGCACCATGAGCCCCACGTGGCGGGCAGCAGCAACAGCTTCCACCACGTCCCCGTGCGGAACACCCGCAGCGACGTCACGAGCGGGCGCCAGGCCACGGCCAGCACGAGCACCACGAGGATCGCGTAGCTGACGATGTTC
>NZ_RBLN01000255.1:0-3160 GCF_003989405.1 Micrococcus sp. HSID17227
CCCCTAGCCTACACCGGCGACGGCAGCCTTGCCCTACACGACGCTCTTCCGAACTCAGGCCCGCCAGGACGAGCAGCGCGGTCAGGGCGACGAACACGCTCACGAGCACGGGCAGCACCCACCGGGACAGCCGCACCCCGCGGAGCGCGGCCAGCAGTACGCCCACGAGCGCGGCCGAGGCCACCAGCACGCGGCTGCCGACGGTGAGTCCGGGGGCCAGCGCCGCCACGAAGTGGGCGAAGGCGGCCACGGAGACCGCGGCGGTGAACACGAAGTCCAGCAGGAGTGCGGCCGAGGCGACGACGCCGGCCCTCGGGCCCAGCTTCGTGCCGGCCATGTGATAGATGCCGCCGTGCGGAACGGCGGCGACCGCGGCGCGGAAGGACACGACGATGAGCAGCATCACCGCGACGACGGCCCAGCCGACGGCGGGTCCGAGCGCGAGCGCGGACGTGCCGGCCGCGACCAGGGTGAGGATGACCTCGTCCGGGGCGTAGGCGAGGGAGGACAGGGCGTTCGACGACGTCACGGGCAGCGCCCGCCACCGGTTCATGCGGGGCTCGTCGGCGGCGTGCGACGTCACGGGGCGACCGAGGAGGCCGCGGCGCAGGAGGAAGGACAGCGTGGCCACCGCACCACGGTACCCCCGCCGGGCCCGGGCGCCGCGGCGACGCGGATGCTCCCGGACGTGCCCGCCGGATGCGAGGATGGAGCGCGCGTCGGCTCCCCGGCGCACGGAGCACCGCACGAGAGGCAGGGACGGGCATGGCCCACTACGTGATCGTCGGCGGCGGACGGGTGGGCACCCGGTTGGCGGCCGCGCTGGACGCGGCCGGTCACGGCGTCGCCCTCGTGGACCGCGACCCGCGGACCGTGGAGGGGCTGGCCCCCGGCTTCTCCGGCGAGCTCGTGGCCGGCGTGGGCTTCGACCGCTCCGCGCTGCTCGCCGCCGGCATCGACCGCGCGCAGGGCCTGGCGGCCGTGACCGCGGACGACAACACGAACATCATCGCCGCCCGCGTGGCCCGCGAGACCTTCCACGTGGACCACGTGGTGGCGCGCATCTACGACGCCGACCGGGCCCGGCTGTACCAGCGCCTCGGCATCCCCACGGTCGCCTCGATCCAGTGGACGGCCGACCAGGTGCTGCACCGGCTGCTGCCGGCCGGCACCGCCGACGCGGAGCACCGCGACGCCTCCGGCCGGCTGCTCGTGACCGAGCTGGTCCCCCACTCTTCGTGGTGGGGCCGTCGGCTGACCGACGTCGAGTCCACGGTGGGGATGCGCATCGCCTACCTCACCCGGCTCGGCGACGGCCAGCTGCCCCGGCCGGGCGACCGCCTGCAGGAGGGCGACGTGCTGCACGCCGTCTACCCGGTGGACCGCCGGGACCAGGTGGAGGCCGCCCTGCAGGGCGAGGCACGCGTGCCGGACGGCACGGACGAGGACGAGGAGGGACGGGCATGAGGGCCGTCATCGCCGGAGCCGGCGCCGTGGGCGCCTCCATCGCGCGGGAGCTGCACGCGCACGGCCACGAGGTGGTCGTCGTCGAGGCGCGCACGGACGCGGCCCGCAAGGCCGACGTCGGCGGCGCACGCCTCGTCCTCGGGGATGCGTGCGACCTGACCGTGCTCGAGCAGTGCGGCGCCCTGGAGGCGGACGTGCTCGTCGCGGCGACCGGCGACGACCGGGTCAACCTCGTGTGCTCCCTGCTGAGCCGCTCGGAGTTCGGCGTCGGCCGCACCGTGGCTCGCGTCAACAACCCGCTCAACGACTGGCTCTTCGACGAGTCGTGGGGCGTGGACGTGGCCGTGTCCACCCCCTCGATCATGACGGCGCTCGTGGAGGAGGCCGTGGAGACCGGGGACCTCGTGCGCCTGCTCAGGCTGGAGGCCGGCGGCGCGGCGCTGTCCGAGTTCCGGGTCCCGGCAAAGCACTGGCTCGAGGGCCGGCGCATCGGCACCGTGTCCTGGCCGCAGGAGGCTCCGCTCGTGGCGGTCGTGCGCGACGGCGCCCCCCGGCAGGCGTCGGCGGACGAGGTCCTGGAGGTGGGCGACGAGCTCTTCTTCCTGGCCGCCGGCTCCGCCGAGCCGGCCCTGCGTCGCCTCCTCGTCGGCGAGGGCCGCGCTCAGGGACGCTCGGAGGCGGCGGAGTCCGCCGGCACGCCGTCGTCCTGACCGGGCGAGCTGACGGACCAGGCGAGCCAGAGCCCCAGGGCATAGAGCGGCAGGCCCATCACCAGGCGGGCCACCCCGAGCGCGGTGACGGCGTCCCCGAGGTAGAGGGGCACCTGCACCGCCAGGCGCAGTGCGAACACGGCCACGAGGATCCAGGTGGCCGCGGCGTAGGCGCGGCGCCGACGCCGGTGGGCCCGCCAGCGGGTGCCCTCGGCGCGCACGAGGCCGAGCACCAGGCCCGCCGCGGGCCAGCCCACGAGGACGGACACCGCGAACGCGAGGCCGTAGGCGGCGTTGGTGACGAAGCCCCACAGGTAGTAGTCGCGGGCCTGGCCGGTGGTCAGGGAGACCACGACGGACAGGACGACGACGGCGAGGCCGGCCAGCACCTGGACCGGCGACTGGCGCTGGACGAGGCGCGCGACGCCCAGCACGAGAGCGACCGCGACGGCCGCCACGCCGGAGGGCCACACCTGCTGGGTGGCGACGTAGCCGACCATGTAGACGAGGGTGGGCAGGGAGGCCTCGACGATGCCGCGCCAGCCACCGACGCTGCCCAGCGCGTCGAGGCGGCCGCGCTCGTCCAGGCGGGCTCGAGACGGCAGGGGGCCGGCCCCGTCCGGGGCGGCGGTGACGGGGCCACGCGGCTCGGTCATGGGCTCTCCTCTCGGGGCCGTGCTCAGAGCGTGGCCTCGGGCGCGTCGACCAGGTCGAACTCGGGGTTGTGCAGGGTGGGCACGCCGTCCATCTGGGTGACGCGGCCGCGGACCGTCAGCCACTCCCCCGGCATGACGCCGGGCACGCGGCGCCGCCCGTGCCAGACCAGCTGCAGCGTCTCGGCGGGCGCCATGCTCCCGGGTGCGGGCAGGCGGTTGGCCCGGCGCGCCGCGGCACGGCGTCGCGTACGGGACGAGTGGTGTCGCTGCTCGTGCATCCGCGCGTGGCGCTGACGTCGACGCAGCCCACTACGTTCTCTGTGCCGA
>NZ_RBLN01000256.1:0-3103 GCF_003989405.1 Micrococcus sp. HSID17227
ACTCTCCCGTCCTCGGCTTCCAGGCCGGCGCCCTCGTCGTCGGGTGAGGGCTTCGCGCGGGCCACTCCCGTCGTGGGGGCCGCGGGCCTGGACGACGCGCCACGCGGCACCGGAGTGCTGGTCGGCGCCGGGACGGACGTGGCCGCCAAGGCCCTGACCCACGCCACCGCCAAGTGGGCGTGGCTGCGCGAGGTCGTCGCGCGTCCGCAGGAGGACGGTGTCGCCCGCCATCCCCACCGCCACGTGCTGCGCCTGTCCTACGGCCGCCAGGGCGGCGGGCCCGAGGCCCTGGGCCACCGCAGCGCGGACGAGGAGCTGCTCGCGCAGGCGCTCGTGGACACGGCGACTCTCACCGGGGTGCCGCTGGCGGAGGAGGACGTCGTCGCCCGCACCGTCACCCGCTGGCGCCGCTCCATCCCGCCGCAGGCCGGCCCCGACCGCGCGAAGGCGGACACGCTGATCGACTGGGCACGGGACGTGCCCGGCCTCGACCTCGTGGGCAGCTGGGTGCACGGCACCGGGCTGGCCGCCGTCGTCGCCGGCGTGGACCGCACCCTCGGCGCCGACGCGCCGCCCGCGGGCTGACCTCGCCCCCAGACCACCCCTGACGCAATCGGATCTCAAGGAAGAGGACCATGACCAAGGACAGCACCACCACCCCTGCCGAGGCCGGCAAGGACTGGTTCACCACCTACACCGTGTTCGCCCGCCCACAGGGCGAGCCCGGCTGGCTGGGACTGGAGGGCCGTGACGCGAAGAAGGCCGCCAAGGAGTTCGACGAGGCCGTCGCGCGGGTGGCCCAGACCGGCGTGACCGTGCGCGGCGTCTACGACGTCTCGGGCATGCGCGAGGCCGGCGACGTCATGGTGTGGATGTACGGCCAGGTGCCCGAGGACCTGCAGGCCGCCATCCGCGAGCTGCGCCGCACCCGTCTGCTCGAGGGCACCACGATGGTGCTCTCGGCCATGGGCGCCGATCGCATGGCCGAGTTCAACAAGGACCACGTCCCCGCCTTCGCCATGGGCCGCAAGGCCCTGAAGTGGCTGTGCTTCTACCCGTTCGTGCGCTCGTACGATTGGTACCTGCTGGACCCGAAGGAGCGGGCCCGCATGCTCCGCGAGCACGGCCAGCTCGGCCAGGACTTCCCGCAGGTATGGGCGAACACCACCAGCGCGTTCGGCCTGAACGACTGGGAGTGGCTGCTGGGCCTCGAGGCGGACGAGCTGACGGACCTGGTGGACATGATGCGCCACCTGCGCAACAACGAGACCCGCCTGCACGTGCGCAGCGAGGTGCCGTTCTACACCGGACGCCGTCTGGAGACCGCCGAGATCGCGGAGGTGCTGGCCTGATGACCGCCGCCCCCGAGCCCCGCGCCGACGCGCCCGTCCACACCGGCCCGGACGCCGGCGTCGCCCCGGCCCTCCGGACGCCCGAGAAGGCCGCCGCCGGCGTCGACTACGACGTGTGCGGCGTGATGGCCCCCAAGGACTACGACGCCCTGCTGCTCGCCTCCTTCGGCGGGCCCGAGGGCCAGGACGACGTGATCCCGTTCCTGCGCAACGTCACGCGCGGGCGCGGCATCCCGGACGAGCGCCTCGAGGAGGTCGCCACCCACTACCGCGCCAACGGCGGCGTCAGCCCCATCAACGCGCAGAACCGCGCGCTGAAGGCGGCCATCGAGGCCGAGCTGGCCGCCCGCGGCCTGGACCTGCCCGTGTACTGGGGCAACCGCAACTGGGAGCCCTACTTCCCGGACACCCTCGAGCGGATGCACGCCGACGGGCACCGCCGCATCCTGACGGTCACCACCTCCGCGTACTCCTGCTACTCCTCGTGCCGCCAGTACCGCGAGGACATGGGCATGGCCCTGGAGCAGACCGGCCTGACCGGGAAGGTGGACCTGGACAAGACGCGCCAGTACTTCAACCACCCCGGCTTCATCGAGCCGTTCCGGGACGGCCTGCGCGCGGACCTGGCGTCGCTGCGCGCGGAGCTGGGGGACGACGCGCGGATCCACGTGCTCTTCGCGACCCACTCGATCCCCACCTCCGACGCCGCCGCGGCCGGCCCGCGCGGCCTCGCCGCAGACCTGCGCGCGCAGGCGGGGGCGGAGCCGGGCGACGAGGGTGCGGACGTGTACTCGGCGCAGCACCTCGACGTGGCCCGCGAGATCCTCGCCGGCGTGCCCGAGGCCGCGGACGTGCCGTGGTCGCTCGTGTACCAGTCGCGCTCCGGCCCGCCCTCGGTGCCGTGGCTGGAGCCGGACATCAACGACGCGATGGAGCACCTCGCGGGCGAGGGCGCCGAGACGGACGCGCAGGGGCGTGCCGTGGCGGGCTTCATCGTCGTGCCGCTGGGGTTCGTCTCGGACCACATGGAGGTGGTCTGGGACCTCGACACCGAGGCCAAGGAGACCGCCGAGGGGCTGGGCGTGGGGTTCCGTCGCAGCCCCACCCCGGGCACCGACCCGCGGTTCGTGGCCGGGCTCGTGGACATCGTGGAGGAGCGGCTGGGCCGGCGCGAGGGTCGCGCCGCGGTCGGCTGCTTCCCGGCGTGGTACGACGTGTGCCGGCCGGACTGCTGCGTCAAGGTGATGCGGGACGGCTCGACGCGGCCGACGACGTCCGCTGTCGACGCCGCCGTGCGCGGGCTGGCCGAGCACGAGGCGGGCGCCGCGGCCCCCGCCGAGGAGGCCTGAGACCGTGACCCCCCTGCGCATCGGCACCCGGGGCTCCGCCCTGGCGACCACGCAGACCACCCACGTGGCCGAGACGCTCACGGAGCGCTCCGGCCTGGCCCACGAGCTGGTGGTGATCCGCACCGAGGGCGACGTCACCACCGGCTCGCTGGCCTCGCTGGGCGGCACCGGCGTGTTCGCCTCGGCGCTGCGGGCCGCCGTGCTCGACGGCGTCGTGGACGCGGCCGTGCACTCGCTCAAGGACCTGCCGGCCGTCCAACCGGAGACCCTCGAGATCGCCGCGGTGCGTGAGCGGGACGTCGAGGAGCCCGGTGAAGGTGCCGGCTTCGTTCGCGGTGCTCTCCCCATGCCGCAGGAGCGTCAGCATGCCCGTCACGGGGCTTCCGACGGGAGGAGGACGGT
>NZ_RBLN01000257.1:0-3156 GCF_003989405.1 Micrococcus sp. HSID17227
GTTAGCGTGAGTCATGAGTGGGTCTTCTCGGGCAGGTCGGTGGTGTAGGAACTTCCATCCTGCGGGAGAGGCCCACTCGTCTCATCTCAGCCCGTACCCCGTGGCAAGAACCTCATGACCCACAACACCTAGACTGGACGGGTCCCCGAACCAGGAGCGTGTGACCCCGTCATGTCCTTCCCGCTGCACCGTCCCCGGCGTCTGCGCCGGTCCGCCGCGATGCGCCGCCTCGTCGCCGAGACGCGCCTGCACCCCGCCGAGCTGATCCTGCCGGCCTTCATCAAGGAGGGCGCCGCCGAGCCCGTGCCGATCGCCTCGATGCCGGGCGTCGTGCAGCACACCGCGGACTCGCTCAAGGCCGCCGCGGCCGAGGCCGCCGAGCTGGGCCTGGGCGGCATCATGCTGTTCGGCGTGCCGACCACGCGCGACGCCGTCGGCAGCGCCGCCCTGGACCCGGACGGCGTCCTGAACCGGGCCATCCGGGACGTGAAGGCGGAGGTGGGGGACGGGCTCGTCGTGATGTCCGACCTGTGCCTGGACGAGTTCACCGACCACGGCCACTGCGGCGTGCTCACCGCCGAGGGCGCCGTGGACAACGACGCGACGCTGGAGATCTACGCCCGGATGGGCGTCGCGCAGGCCGAGGCCGGTGCGGACGTGCTCGGCCCCTCCGGGATGATGGACGGCCAGGTCCGCGTGATCCGGGAGGCCCTCGAGGGCGCCGGCCACCACGAGACCGCGATCCTCGCCTACGCCGCGAAGTACTCCTCGGCGTTCTACGGGCCGTTCCGCGACGCCGTCGACTCCCAGCTCACGGGCGACCGCAAGACCTACCAGATGGACGCCGCCAACCGGAGCGAGGCCCTGCTCGAGGTCGCCCTCGACCTCGAGGAGGGCGCGGACATGGTGATGGTCAAGCCCGCGATGAGCTACCTGGACATCGTGCGCGACGTGGCGGACATGGCGGACGTGCCCGTCTCCGCGTACCAGATCTCGGGGGAGTACGCGATGATCGAGGCCGCCGCCGCGCACGGCTGGATCGACCGGAAGGCCTCGATCGTCGAGTCCGTGCTCTCCATCCGGCGCGCCGGCGCCGACTCCGTGCTCACCTACTGGGCGGCCGAGCTCGGCCGCTGGATGAAGGAGGGGTCCCTGTGACCGCGTCCCAGCCGACCACCAACGCCGCCGCCTTCGCCGCGGCCCAGGCCGTCATCCCCGGCGGCGTCGACTCACCCGTGCGCGCCTTCGGCTCGGTGGGCGGCACGCCCCGGTTCATGGCCGGCGCACGCGGCCCGTACCTGACCGACGTCGAGGGCAACGAGTACGTGGACCTGGTCTGCTCGTGGGGCCCCATGCTGCTGGGCCACCAGCACCCCGAGGTCGTCGAGGCCGTGCACGCCGCCGTGGACCGCGGCCTCGGCTTCGGCACCTCCACGCTGGAGGAGACCGCGCTGGCCGAGCTGATCGCCTCCAAGGTCCCGGTCGAGCGCGTGCGCTTCGTGTCCACCGGCACCGAGGCCACCATGACGGCCCTGCGCCTGGCCCGCGGCGTGACCGGCCGCAACCTGATCGTGAAGTTCGCCGGCTGCTACCACGGCCACTCGGACGGCCTGCTGGCCGCGGCCGGCTCGGGCGTGGCGACCGCCGCCCTGCCCGGCTCCGCGGGCGTCACCGAGGCCGCCGCCTCCGAGACCCTCGTGGTGGACTACAACGACCGCGCCGCCGTCGAGGCCGTGTTCGCCGAGCACGGCGAGCGCATCGCCGCGCTCATCACGGAGGCCGTGCCCTGCAACATGGGCGTCGTGGAGCCCGCCGAGGGCTTCAACGCGTTCCTGCGCGAGATCACCCGCCGCCACGGCGCGCTGCTGATCTGGGACGAGGTGCTCACCGGCTTCCGCGCCACCGCCACGGGCGGCTGGGGCCTGTCCGGACAGCCCGAGGGCTGGACCCCGGACATCTGGTGCTTCGGCAAGGTGATCGGCGGCGGCATGCCCGCGGCCGCCCTGGGCGGCTCCGCCGAGATCATGGACCACCTGGCCCCGCTCGGCCCCGTGTACCAGGCCGGCACCCTCTCCGGGAATCCGGTGGCCATGGCCGCCGGCCACGCCACGCTCTCCCGCGCCGACGAGGCCGTCTACGCGGCCGTGACGCGCGCCTCGGACGCCGTGCGCGAGGGCCTCGTGGCCGCGCTCGACGCCGAGGGCGTGGACCACTCGATCCAGCGGGCCGGCACCCTGTTCTCCGTGGCGTTCGGCACCTCCGGCACCGGCGTGCGGGACTACCGGGACGCCCAGGGCCAGGAGGTCTTCCGCTACGCCCCGTTCTTCCAGTCGATGCTGGCCTCCGGCGTGTACCTGCCGCCGTCCGTGTTCGAGGCCTGGTTCGTCTCCGCCGCCCACGACGACGCGGCGGTCACCCGGGTGCTCGACGCGCTGCCGGCCGCGGCGAAGGCGGCCGCGGCGGCGACGCCCCAGGGCTGAGACCCGGGTGCGGGTCGGGGCCGGGCGCTCAGCGCTCGGCCTCGACCGGCCAGTGGCGCGAGACGGTGGCCTGCGGGTCCTTGCGCCGCAGGTACTGCTCGAAGCTCTCCGCCTGCTCGGCCTTCCAGCGGACCTGCCGCTCGTGCAGGTCCGCCGGCGCGACGCGCAGCTGCTCGTACTGGGCGGCCAGGGCGTCGGCCACCTGGACGGCGGCGAGGGCGTCCGCCGCGGAGGTGTGCGCGTTCTCCAGGGTCACCCCGTAGTGCTCGGACACCGCGGAGAGCGTGCGCTTGCCCTTGCGGAACCGGTCCACCTGCTTGTCCAGCACGAACGGGTCGATCACGGGGCGGGCCTCGAGCGGCGTCAGCCCGTGGCGGCGCGCCTCCCGGTCCATCACCGTGAAGTCGTACACGCCGTTGAACGCCACCACGGGGATGCCCGCGGCGAACAGGTCCCGCAGGGTCTCGGTGATCTCCGTGACGCCCTGCGCGGCGGGCCTGCCCTCCGCCTGCGTCCGCTCCGTTGTGCAGCCGTGGACCTCGGACGCCTGCCTCGAGCGGCGTCAGCCCGTGGCGGCGCGCCTCCCGGTCCATCACCGTGAAGTCGTACACGCCGTTGAACGCCACCACGGGGATGCCCGCGGCGAACAGGTCCCGCAGGGTCTCGGTGATCTCCG
>NZ_RBLN01000025.1:0-17610 GCF_003989405.1 Micrococcus sp. HSID17227
CCGTGAGCCCCTGACCACGGAGCAAGAGACCGTGATGAGCACGGAGGTGATGCCGACCCTGCAGACCTGACAGGTACAAGCCCCCTACAACCTCGAAGACGGTTACACCACTTCCAGGGACTTGACCAGCGTGGAGGAGCATGACGAGGACGAGGCGGACCAGCCCGCGTGAGGAACAGACTCAGCGGAACAGGTCCCAGACGCTGAACGTGGTGCGCTTGTAGACCGCGTTGTAGGCGGCGCGCTTCGGATCGCGCACCCACCCCATGCCCGGCCGGCCGTCCTCGCGGCCGGCACCCGTGCACCGCACCCGCCAACCCCAGGAGCTGACATGAGCACCGCACCCACCCCTTCTTCCTCCGACGACGCCCCCGCCGTCCTCGTCGAGACGCGGCCCGGCGTCGTGCGGCTGACGCTGAACCGGCCCGCGAAGGGCAACGCGCTCGGACTGACGATGGCGCGCGAGGTGCTCGCGGCGATCGCCGCGGCCGAGGCGGACGAGTCCGTGCACGTGCTCACGCTGACCGGCGCCGGGCGGATCTTCTGCGGCGGCGGGGACGTCCAGGCCATGGCTGCCGCGCCTGCCGGGCCGGAGCGGCGCGCGATGATCCAGGAACTCGGCGAGGCGGCGGGCGAGGTCGCGGTGGCGCTGACGGGCTCACGCCTGCTGGTGCTGGCCGGCGTCAACGGGACGGCCGCCGGGGCGGGGCTCGGGCTCATGCTGGGCGGCGACGTCGTGCTGGTGCGCGAGGATGCGCAGCTGGTGACGGCGTTCTCCGCGCTCGGGATGACACCGGACACAGGCGTGTCCTACTGGCTGCCGCGGGTGCTCGGGCCGGTGCGCGCGACGCAGCTGCTGCTCGGCGGTCGGCGCCTGAACGGGACCGAGGCCGTGGGGTGGGGCCTGGCGACCGAGGCGGCGGCCGGCGACGCGTTCGCGGCACGTCTGGCGGAGCTCGAGGACGAACTGGTGGCCGGTCCGGCGCACACCTATGGGCCGACCAAGGCGCTGACGCGCGGGGCCGACGTCGAGGCGCTGCGCGCGCACGTGCGGCAGGAGGCCGCGTCGATCGCGGCGGCGTCCGAGCATCCGGAGGCCGTGCGGCGGGTGGAGGCCTTCGCGGGCCGGTGAGGGGCGGTGAGCGGCGGGCCACGGACCGGGCCGTGAGCGGCCAGGCCGACGACGCGCCTCCACCGGGCCGACCCCGGTCAGGTGCGCGAGGGCGTGGAGGTCACTTGAACATCTTCAGGACGTCGCCCAGGCCGACCGTGGTGCGCCGGTAGACGGCGTTGTAGGCGGCGCGCTTCGGATCGCGCAGCCAGCCCATCCCCTTGCGGCCGTAGCCGGGGATGACCTTGCGCTTGATCGCACGCTTGGCGCGGCCCGTGGTGCGGGCCTTGATGGACTTCTTCAGGCTGGGCTTGCGGAGACCGATCTTCATGGGGCGAGCGTAACGGGGGCCCTGAGGCCAGATCGTCCCGAGGTGTCAGGGCCGCTTGCCCTGCCACTCCTGGATCACCCGCCGCATGCTGTTCCCGTGTTCCTTGATCTGAGGGACGTCCCAGTCGCCCTCGGCGTGAAGGATGCCGGCCATGAGCTGGAACTTGAGGCTCTGCTCGTCCGAAGAGTACTGCTTCACCTTCGATACGGGCATCAGGTTGTTCCGCTGGGAGTTCTCGCGTCGGCCCATGATGCACAGGTTCCCGAAACGGTTGACGTCCTCCGCGGTCAAGGCCTCCTGCTCCTCACCCGGAACCACGGGGTAGAAGTGCTCCACCGAGGTTCGGTACCGGAACCGGAAGGCGTCGGCGCGCCTGCGGAGCACCTCCTGTTCGACATCGCTGAGGGGCTCCCGCAGATGTTCCCGTTCCATGGGCGATGTCCGGCCTGCGTCCCAGAGGATGTAGTCCAGGGCGTTGAAGACGAAGTTGGGGACGTTGACGCCGGCATCCCAGGTCTTGTCCGCCTCATAGGCGCGGAGGCGCTCCCGCGCCAGATCTTCCAGCATGTGCTGGAACGCCACGCCGTCCACACCGTCCTCCGGCTGCGCATCCAGCCATCGCAGGATGCGGTACAGGAAGTACTTGGACGTGCGGCGCGTGTCGGTGACCTGGAACATGGCCTGAAGGTTCCGGACGGCGTCCTGGACCTGCGGATCCTGGAAGGTGTTCTTCACACCCAGCCGCCGGCGCGGAGAGCGCTCGCCGGACTCCGTCTCGAGCTTCTGAGCTCGGCTGAGCACCCAGTTCTCCTCGTCCGCCTGTGTTCCCGTCGTCGCCAGAGTCCTGATCACATAGGTGTCCAGCAGAAGGCGCATACGGAGCAGCGTCACGAGGAACCGCTGAGACCAGGCCGCGTCGCCTTGGCCGTGCTGGGCGAACTGCTCCAGCAGGGAGCCGTCCTCGAGCCGCACGGCCCCCGTCGAGTCCTGGCCCCACCGTGGCAGGCCTGGCTCGGCCCCCTCACCCTTCTCCTGCATCACGCGCAGCACATGCAGCAGCAAGTTCGGGAAGTCGACGATGGTCCCGTAGGCGCCAGTATCGGCGTCGTCCTGGCATTGGTCGGACGAGGGCCCGGACTCCACGGCGGTCTGCCCGGCGGCCAGCAGAACCCCAATGATGGTGCGGGCGCCCGACGCCATCGCGGTCTGGCTCGGCGCGAGAGCTGCCCGCAGCGACGCGAAATCCCGCGTGAGGAGGGCCGACCAGGACCCGCCGAAGACGGCGTCTCTTGCCGCCTCACCGCCATCCTTCGGCCGCTCCGTCGAGAACTGGAGCTGGATGTGGCGGTCCAGAACGGCGCAGGCGTCCCAGACGTGCGCGAACACCTTCCGGTCCGTGGCGTCCTGGAGAGGCCGCATCAATGTGGCCTTCAGGATCTCGTGCTTGGCGAGCTGCTCACCGCGGGTGTTCATCACCTCGAAATAGTGGTTGAGGTCCGTGCCCTTCGGAAGTTCGGTGCGCAGCAACCGGACATGCCTCCAGAGGTACGCGAGGTCGTCGCCGTCGAACATCACCTCCTGATCGTCTGCCGGGGTTTGCCGTTCCAAGGCCCGCCGGCAGGCCGCAGCGATCGTCTCGACGGCCACCCCGATGGCGTCCACCTGGAACGACGTCCCGGCGGGGGCGCCCCGACGACGGAGGGTCGCGAGGTCCTCCCCGGCCTCGGGGCGCCCTTCGTAATCCAGGACGGCCAACACCCGGGGGTCGAGGACACCAGCTCGGATGACACGCTCCGCGACGGCCGCCAGCACCGTCAGCGTGGTCAGGCGCTGCTGCCCGTCGACCACCTCGTCGATCGGCACGCCCTCGGGAGTCGTGGCTCGGTTCACCACCAGCGAGCCGAGGTAGTAGTCGGACGAGGCTCCCTGCGTATCCGGCTTTTCCGAGCGGAGGCGAGCGCGGCGCACGTCCGCGAGCAGTGTCGAGATCTCGACCTGCGTCCAGGCGTAGGCCCGCTGGTAGACCGGCACCCGGTAGTGCCGGGCGGCGGTGAAGACCTCCTCGATCGTCAGCGCTTCAGGCGAGTGCTTCTCAGTCTGCATCGTGGGCTTCCTCCGTGTCCCAGGGCGTGTCCGAGTAGAGACGCTCCACCGGGGAGGCCTCGTCCACGTACGGCCCGGGGAGGGCCGCCACGCGCCCGGTGACGGCGGCGGGGTCCAGGCTGCTCCTCATCAGGCGGAACAGGTTGACCCGGTCCTCCAGGTCCGGCGCCCCGTGCTGGCCCAGCGCGTGAAGTTCCACGGAGCGCGGGTAGACCCGCGTCAACCGCGTTCTCAATGCGAAGGCATGCCGTGCGAGCACGAGAGCGGCGCGCTCGATGTCGTGGTCGCCGAACCGGTCCGCGTAGGCCAGCAGCAGCGCTCCGTAGAGCTCCTGTGTGTAGCGGTAGCCAGCGCCGGTACCGGTGGCCCGGACGAGCCGGGTGATCGTCTGGAATCGCCTGTTCTCCCTCCCACGACGGGCGTCGTCCTCGGCGGTCTGCTCCGCGTCCGTCGCGGAGACGCCGAGGTCCCTCGCGAGCCGGGTGTAGTGGCGCACGAGGCGGAAGAACATCTCACCGTCGATGACGGGCTGGGTCAGCTGGAACGGGAATTCCAGCGGAGGAAGGGCACCGTGCGCGATCAGCGTGGCGTTTCGCCCGTTGTAGTCGTCCACGTGGGCCTTGGCCATGAGAAGCCCGTGCGCCCAGGGCAGTCGGCCGAGGCCCGTCGGCCCCGCGGAGATCCCCTTGAACGCTCCGATCCGGGACGCGGTGAAGCCGTCGCGCGGCAGGGACTCACCGGCGCTCCAGCGGAGGATCGGATAGAGCAGACGCGAGAAGAGATGGTGGATCTCGAACGGCGGGGTAGCTTCCCACTCCCGCACGGCCGCGAGGATCGCCGCCCGGTCCGATGTGGCCTCACCATAGGCGCGGAGGTGGTATGCCTTCAGTAGGTCGGTGGGCAGGAGCGCCCGGCCGCGGGTGTTCTGCGAGTCGAACATCTGGAAGGCCGCGTCGAGGTCGCTGACGATCAGGCGCACCAGCGTGCAACGGTCCAGGAAGTAGTCCGCGAAGTCCTCGACCTCGGTGCTGTCCCAGGACCGGAATGTCTGCAGGATGAGGCGGTGGTTCTCGACGATGTGGCGCTCCGACACGTCCCGGCGGCCCGGCGGCAGCTCGATGGCCGCCGCGCGGTCCAGGGCCGCACGCTGGTGCTCGGCGCGCTCGGCGGTGTCGCCCAGGACCTCCTGCAGTGCGAGCGCGATCAGGGCGAAGGTCATGTACCGCTGCTGGCCGTCGACGATGTCCAGCCAGCCGTCCTCGAGGTGCACGATCATGGTGCCGATCCGGTAGGACGCGGCCGCACGGAAGCGACGGATGTCCTCGACGAGCTGCCCCGTGTTCGTCGTGGACCACGTATAGGGCCGCTGGTACTCGGGGATACGGAGACGAGGGTCGCGCAGTGCGTCCGCGACGGTCATGACGTTCGCGGTCAACGACCCGGAGCGCCCCGTCCCCGGTCCTTGGGCGTCGCTCTGGGCACCCCGCGGATGGTCGACGGCGGCATCCAAAGCGGTCGGCCGCGTCCTCATCAGGCGTCGTCTTCCATGGGCTCCGGCGCGGCCGAGGCGGCCTCGACCTCGCCGAGGGTGCGCCCATCCGGCGCCCGCCATGAGGACGGCCCGCTCATGCTCCCGCCGGCCACGAATCCGGCCGCGGCCGAGGAGCTGGTGAAGGAGACGTCCTCGGTCAGCACCCCATCGGGACCGATGTGGTCGGCGAAGCGCTCCCGGCCCGCCCGGACACCGGGGGGTGCGCTGGGCCGCAACCCCTCCATGAGGCCGCTGCCCCGCAGGACGACGAACCCGTCCGGCGTCGGGTGTCCCTGGGCTCTGACGCCGTTGACCGTCATGGTGAACAGGGTGCGCTTCGGCGCCGCCTCGGGCGCCTGGGTGGCCCGGCCCGCCGCGGCCGCGGCATGTGAGCCGTCGGCGCTCTCGAAGACGCGGTGCCCCAGGGCGCTGATCAGGAGCTTGGCCTTGTCGGCGTACTCCTCCAGCTCGGCCCTCTTCTCCTGCGTGACGTTGCCCTGGGAGGGTGCCACCGCGTTGTCCACGGTGAAGCGCCCGGCCGTGGATGCAGCCTGGTGGAAGTAGTGCTCCAGGTAGGTCACCTCCGTGGGACCGAAGGTGTCCCCGAGGGTGGAGAGGAGAATGGCTCGGTTCCAGAAGTCGTGCGCCTCCCTCCGGACGTGCTCCCGGATCCTGCCTACCATGCCGTTGCCGTTGGCCCGCCCGACAGCCTGCCCGACGTAGACGACGTCGTCGCCGGAATCGGCGTCCTGCCCCAGCAGCAGGTACACACCGGTGCCTTCGAACGCCTCGGGGTGCCCGTCCGCGTTGAGACTGGTGCGTGGCACCACGTAGACGAGGCCCGTCCAGTTGTCGAGGGTGCACTTCAGCCGACCGGTGGGTGCACCGTCCATCAGGAAGACCTGCAGTGTCTTGGGATGTGCCATCTCAGTTCCCCTTCCGGACGCGCGACGGCGTCGCACTCGCCCTTTCATCGACGGAAGTACCCTGCGAAGGGGCCGTTTCGTCAGCGAAAACGGCGGACCGTCCATGGGCAACGTCCACCGGCCCAGTCCCCTCGCCCCGCACCTTCCAGTACAGGTACTCCCCGATCGCGGCGACGATCATCTTCGACGGGTCCCCGCCCCTGCCCACGATGTCCGTCATCTTCACGAAGGCGCCCTCGTTCGCGTACACGGCGCCCATCGCCGACCGTTCCAGGTTCGGGCTCGCCAGGAACTGCTCCAGCGAGTTCGCTCCGGCCTGCCCGAGCAGCTTCTCGTCCTCCATGAGCGGCGCCACGAGGGCACTGACCCACGCCTCCTGCTGGGACGGGGAGGCATCCACGCCTTCGCCGGCGAAGATCTCGTTGATCTTCTCGATCACTTCCTCCAACGGCCCGCGCTGCTTCTCACGCGCCTGCCCGCCTCCCACGGCGGTGGTCCCCTTCAGCGCGGCCCCACCGGTCAGCCCGATGTCCCCCGAGGACGTCTTCTTCTGCCGGATGCTCACCAGTTGCACATCGCTCAGGTCGATCAGCTCCTCACCGCCGGGCTGATCGCCCACGAGCTGCACCAGGTGCCGCAGGAACAGTGCCCGCTTGTAGTGCTCGGTGTCCCCGAACTCGTAGATCTGGGAGAGGAAGTCGTAGAGGCTGACGAAGGACCGCATGTCCTTGCGCGTCAGCACGAGCTCAGTCACGCGCGTCTCGTCCTGGTTCATCCGCGCATGCGCCAGCTCCTTGCGGAACCGGTAGGCCACGGGCTCCAGCGCAGCCTGCAGGCCCTCCTGCCCGCTCCCCGGCTTCCACGCGACCCACACCTCGACGAACGCGTCGACCTCGTCCCAGTCGTACACACCCGCGGCGTCGAGCTTCGTCCCCAGGTCGTGGATCAGGTTCGGGTCCGTCACCGTCTCCAGCTTCGCGCCGGCGTAGTACGGCTCGAAGGCAGCCTGGATGTCATCTTCGGAGTTCACGAAGTCCAGCACATAGGTGGTGTCCTTGCCGGGTGCCGCACGGTTCAGGCGCGACAGCGTCTGCACGGCCAGCACGCCGGAGAGCTTCTTGTCCACGTACAGGGCGCAGAGCTTCGGCTGGTCGAAACCGGTCTGGTACTTGTTGGCCACGATCATCACCTGGTAGCTGTCCCCGTCGAACGCCTTGGCCAGGTCGCCGGTCACGGACGGGTTCATGGACCGCTCGGTGACCTTCTCGAGCCCGAAGTCGTCGTCGGTGATCTCGCCGGAGAAGGCCACCAGGGTGCCCACGTCCGTGTACCCCATGTCCTGGATGTACTGGTCCATCTGACGCTTGTACCGGACGGCGGCGGCGCGGGAGTCGGTGACCACCATGGCCTTGGCCTGCCCATCGAGCAGTCCGGCCACGTTGGCGCGGAAGTGCTCCACGATGATCTTGACCTTCTGCGCGATGTTCGTCGGGTGCAGCTTGACCCACCGCATGAGCTTCTTGCTCGCCTCGGTCTGGTCCACTTCGGTGGTCTGCTTCCCGACGGCGGCCCGGTCGCCTTCGGGACGGAACTCGCCCTTCTGTCCGGCCAGGGCCAGCTTGAAGGCGGTGTCGTAGTTGGTGAAGTTCTTCAGCACGTCGAGGATGAACTCCTCCTCGATGGCCTGCTGCATGGTGTACCGGTGGAAGGATGCCGGGATCTCCTGACCCTTCTCGTCGTACTCGCCGGAGGGGCGGCCGAACATCTGCAGGGTCTTGTCCTTCGGCGTGGCGGTGAAGGCGAAGAAGCTGATGTTCTCCGGGCGTCCGGTGGCGGCGACCTCGGCGGCGAGGATGGACTCGGTGTCCGCCTCTCCGCCGTCGTCGAGGTCGGCCTGCTCGTCCGGGGTGAGCACGCGCTTGAGCTTGGCTGCGGCGGAGCCGGTCTGGGAGGAGTGCGCCTCGTCCGCGATCACTGCGTAGGTGCGACCGGCGAGCGTCGAGTCACCTTTGAGGAGTTCGAGCACGGCGGGGAAGGTCTGCAGTGTCACCACGATGATCCGGTTGCCCTGCAGCAGGGTCTGCTTCACCAGGGCGGACTTGCTGGTGGCCTCTCCCCCGAGGTTCTTGCGGTCCACGGCCACCACGGTGCCGGAGGTCCGCTCGATCTGCCGGACGGCCTCCTGAAGCTGGTCGTCCAGCACGGTGCGGTCGGTGACCACGATGACCGAGTCGAACACCCGCTGCTCGTCCACCCCGTAGGTGGAGAGCAGGCGGTGGGCGGTCCAGGCGATGGTGTTGGTCTTGCCGGAGCCCGCGGAGTGCTCGATCAGGTAGGACGCCCCGGCGCCCTCCTCACGGACGGCGGCGAGCATCGTGGTGACGGCCTCCCACTGGTGGAAGCGCGGGAAGATCAGCGTGGACTTCCGGCGCGAGCGGCCGTGCTCGTCCTCCACGGTCTCCTTCTTGAGGAAGACGAACTTCTGGAGGATCTCGAGCCAGGTGTCCCGCTGGAGAATCCGCTCCCACAGGTAGGCCGTCGATGAGCCGTTGGGGTTGAGCGGGTTGCCGGCGTGGCCGTCGTCGCCTTGGTTGAACGGCAGGAAGAAGGTGTCCTTCCCGGCCAGCTTGGTGGTCATCCAAACCTCGCGGTTGGAGACGGCGAAGTGGACCACGGCGCGGGTGCCGAACCCGAACAGCGGCGTGGCCTTCGGGTTGCGGTCCCGGTACTGCTTCTTCGCGTGGCCGATGGACTGGGTGGAGTCGGTCTTCAGCTCGATCGTGGCCACGGGCAGGCCGTTGACGAACAGCACGAGGTCCACGGACTGGTTGGTGGCCGGGTTGAAGTGCACCTGACGCATCACGCGCAGCCGCATGCGCTCGTAGGCGGCGACGGCGGCCGGGTTGAGGTTTGTGGCCGGCCGCGGCTCGGCCATGCGCAGGGTGGCGGAGGTGCCGACCTTGAAGCCCTTGCGGAGCACGTTGAGGGTGCCGCCGACGCCGGTGTCCTGCGGCTTGTTCAGCACGTCGATCAGGCGGGTGGTGATCTGGTCCCGCTGTGCTTGCTGGGCAGAGGCCGGGGCGTCGGCCTTCACAAGGCGCCCGTAGTCCTCCGGCTGGTTCTCGGCCAGCCAGGCGTGGACGTCCTCGGGGAAGATTGCGTTCTTGCGGTCGTAGCCGGCATCGTTGGCCGAGTAGAGCCAGCCGTGCTGCTCCAGGTACTCGCAGATGTAGGTCTCGAGCTCGCTCTCGTTGTGGATGGCCATGTGCGGTCAGTCCTCCGTGGGGATCTCGATCTGGCCGGTGACGGCAGCAGTGATCAGCGCGGCCCGCCGCTCCTGCGCGAGCTCGATGAACCGCTCCGCCTTGGCGATGAGCGCGTCGATCTGTGCGTTTTCGTACTCGAAGCGCGCCACGTCGGCGCGCTGGACTTCGAGTGGTGGGACAAAAACTCGAATCTCACAGATGTCGGATAGCGAAACTCTCGGCGTTCTGACGCTGGAGCCATTGACCGTGCCGATGCCGCGAAGCCTGCTGACCATCTCGCCGACGAAAATCTCAGTTTTCATCACAGCCGCAACCCAACGTGAATCAACGTTCAGGTTGCGCACTCGCAATACGCCGTAGTCCGGGCTCGTAAGACCCTCAAAGTCAGAACACCCGAGTCCCCCTTGGAACGCGCGCATACGGTTGATGACGACGTCTCCAGGACGCACGACCTTGTAGTGACTGGTGTCCTCCGAAGACGCCTGATGAATCCCTCGGTCCGACTTGCGGCTGACTCCCCATGCGATCGACACCGAAAGCACGTCCCAAGTACGACGCACCTCTCCTGCACGTTCGTCGATTTCCTGAATAGCCCACTTCAGTCGCTCCCCATGACCGACTCGAGGACCAAACACCGCATCACGCACGGCCAACGAACGATCACGTAGGGCCGAGACGAGATCGTGCTGCTTCTCGATCAGGGCGTCGATCGTGGCGGTCTCGCGGTCGAGGTAATCCGCGATCCGTGCCTGGTCTGACTCGTTGTCCACGGGGATCGACAGAGTAGACACCCACTCAGCAGTTACTCGGCGCAGATTCCCCACTCCCTGCAGGACGGTCTCTCCCTCACTGAGGACCGGCTGCGTTCGAAGGAAGTAGGCAAGATACCTGGGTTCGATTCCACGAGGCCGGAGCACATGCACCTCAGTCGTGGCGAGTCCTGCCGCTGTCGGCAGGTCATCAGCCACGAACACGCGGCCAGCCTCGAACGTCGGAGTGATCTTGGGCATCACCACGTCGCCACGACGCAAGACGGTGTATCCCGCCGTGTTGGCCGGTTTGGTGAACTCGTACCGGCGCCGACCGTCCGGCCAGACCGCTTCGAGGGGAAGGAAGGTGACCTCGTCGTCCCCCAAGCCACGCAACTCGGGAACAGGTGGATTGACTTGAGCGACGCGGCGCAGCTGCTTGCTCACCGCTCCACCTCACTCAACAGCTCGATGATCTCGGCGGTGAGCTGCTTGAGCTCGGCGTCAATCTCCTCGAGCGGGCGGGGCGGCGTGTACGTGTAGAAGAGCCGGGTGAAGGGGATCTCGTAGCCGATCTTCGTCTTGGACTCGTCGATCCAGGCGCCGGGCACGTGCGGGGCCACCTCGGCTTCGAAGTACTCGTGAATGTCCCGACCGAAGGGCACCAGTTCGGTGTCACGCAGCGAGGTGTCCGGATCCGGCTCACCCGTCTTGTTCGTCACCACCTCTGCCTCGGGGTTGTGCACGCCGATGGCCCCGGTCAGGGCCTTCACCAGTGGAGCGCCGGCGGTCACGCCGTGCTCCTTCAGCGCCTTCTTCAGGTCCAGCACGAAGGTGGGTTGGTGGTCCCAGACCCGGCCACGCAGGGAGGCGAGGGCGGCCTCGAGAGCCGAGCGGCCGTCGTCGGGAAGCTTGTCCACCGGCTTGGTGGCCAGCGCCGCCGCTATGGTGGCGTCCTCCACATCGAAACGCAGCTGCAGCGGGCGCTCCACGGTGATCTCCCGGTAGCCGAAGTCCTGCGGGGTGAGGACCTTGGAGAACTCGGCGTTGGCCTCGGACTGGGCGTCGAAGTCTCGGTAGATGTCCAGCACGCGCTGGCGGTCCGCCTTGGACAGCTCCTTGTTCTTCGAGCCCACGTTGCGGCGCAGCTTGGTGAAGAACGTGCGGGCGTCGATCAGCTGCACCCTGCCGCGGCGCTCTGCCGACTTGTTGTTGTCCAGCACCCACACGTAGGTGGCGATGCCGGTGTTGTAGAACATGTCCGTGGGCAGCGCGACGATCGCATCCACCAGGTCTGATTCCAGCAGCCAGCGGCGGATCTCGGACGGGCCCGAGCCGGCCCCGCCCGTGAACAGCGGGGAGCCGTTGAGGACGATGCCGGCCCGTCCCCCGCCCTCCGAGACCGGGCGGAGCTTCGAGGCGACGAGCTGCAGGAACAGCATCTGGCCGTCGCTGATGGCGGGGGTGCCACCCGGGAAGCGGTTCGTGGCGCCGCCGGCGGCGATCTCCTTCTCCACCGCGGTGCGGGAGGCCTTCCAGTCGCCGCCGTAGGGCGGGTTGGAGAGGACGTAGTCGAAGCGCTCGGTCAGGTGGGCGTCGTTCTTGAGGGTGTCCCCGCGGGCGATGCCGTCCGCGGCCTGGCCCTTGCCGAGCAGCTCGGACTTGCAGATCGCATAGGACTGGTCATTGAGCTCCTGCCCGAACAGGCGGACCTCCGCGTTCGGGTTCATGCGGCGCAGGCGCTCGTCCAACAGGGACAGCATGCCGCCGGTGCCGGCCGTGGGGTCATAGACGGTGCGGACCGGGTAGCCGGTGAGGACGTCGTCGTCGTTGGCGGTGAGCAGGTCCACCAGGAGCTTCACCGCATCGCGCGGGGTGAAGTGCTCACCGGCGGTCTCGTTGGAGGCGGCGGCGAAGCGGCGGATCAGGTCCTCGAAGAGGGTCCCCATCTCCGCGTTGGAGACGGTGTCCGGGGAGAGGTCGATGGAGGCGAACTGCTGCAGGACCAGGAAGAGGCGGTCGTGCTCGTCCAGCTTGGCGACCGTCTTGTCGAACTCGTAGTAGGTGAACAGGTCCGCCACGTTCTGGGAGAACCCGTCCACGTAGGCCAGCAGGTTCGTGCGGAGCAGGTCCGGCTCCTGCAGGATGCGGTCCAGGGTGAAGGGGCTGAGGTTGTAGAACGTCAGGCCCGTGCGGGACTCCACCAGGTTGTCCAGGACGAAGTCCGGATGACCCTTGGCCGCCAGGTCCGCGAAGAACTCCCGGTGCGGGGCCATGACCGCCTCCATGCGGCGCAGGATGGTGAGCGGAAGAACGAGCGTGCCGTACTGGTTCGGCTTGAACACGCCCCGGAGCTGATCCGCGATCCCCCACACGAAGTTCGAGAGGTTCTGGGGAGAGCGGTGGGGCGCCGAGGCAGCGCCGCGCGTGGCGGGGGTGGTCATGGGGTCCTTCGAATGGTGGGGGCGGGCCGCTGGACGGGACCCATTCCGACCCCGCAGCGACCCGACAGGGCGACGGATCATACACAACCACACTTGCCTATGCTCTGCGCGCGCGAGTACGCTCGCGTGTGGTAGCTAGGGCTGAGACAGTGCCCCGAGCACCAATTCGAGAGGCCCACGCTTGCGTGGGCCTCTGCGCTTGTCTGCAGTGTCCGCTGTGCCCTGCACAATGGTCAGATGCTGCTGGCGTACATCGACGAGATCGGCGAGCCGGGCGCCTACGTCGGCCCGGACCATCCTCGCTTCCGGACAAGCCCAGCCTTCGGTTATGCCGGATTCGTCATGCCGGAGTCTGCCGCACGAGGCTTTGGAGCGAAGTTCACCGCACTGAAGCGTCAGCTGTTCGCCTCGGAGATCGACCGAGCGAAACACCCCGGACGGTGGGAGTTCAAGGGGGCCAATCTGTTCCGGCCGGATACCCCCGCGCGCTTTCCGCAGCAGCTCCGCGTGTTCGATGCGCTCGTGCGGTCCGTCGTCGCCGACCACGCCGGCAAGCTGTTCTACTACGCCGACGAGAAGCAGCGTGGGACGCCCAAGCAGATCGGCCTCGACGTCGAGAAACGCGAAGCCGACGCCATGCGAGAGACTCTGAACCGTCTGGCCCGCCATGCCCACCATCACGGACATAACCTCATGGTGATCATCGATCAAATCAATGAGAAGACGCGAGTCGAACGCGTTGCATCGATGTATGCCCACATCTTCAGCCGAGCCGGCGACTTTCCGGAGATGCGGTGCATCGTGGAACCGCCCATGCACGTGGACAGTTCGCTGAGCTCCAACGTGCAGTTCGCCGACTGGGTCGCCGCCGCCGTCACACGCGCTGTCGATCACCAGCTCAACGACTCGTCCAAGTACGCCTGGGTCACCGACCCCCAGCGGCTGGCATCCATGAGGGGCAGCTTCACCTACGAGTCCAAACTGCACCTGTGGAACCGCGGCGTGCAGGACATCAACCACTCTGAGCTGTTCCACCGCGAACGGCGACTTGCCCCGACCCCGCATGGACAGCTTCTGGGGGCCTCGGTGGACCCCGCGGCGGCGGAGAAGATGGCGAAGATCTGGCGCTCGGGACGCTAAGACCCGGGGTCACTGATGGAGAGAACCCCCCGCCCTGCAGCTGCGCGGGTTCCCCTACTGATACCGGTTTCACAGCCCAGCCAGCGGCTATGCTGAGCCGAGAATCCATCGCCTGAGATCCGAGGAGTGCCGGTGTCCATTCTGCGCGTCCATGACGGACTCTTCGGTCTCACCTTCCAGCAGGCGCTGGACAAGGCCTCCCCCGGAGCGACGATCGCGCTCACCCCCGGAACCTACGCGGAGTTCGAGAGCATTCCGGTCGGAAACCTACGGATCATCGGGGCCGGATCTCGCCCCGAGGACGTCATCCTCGTGACCCAGCTGGATGTGCACGGCCAAATCTCCGTAGAGAATCTGACGCTGCAGGCGCCGCACTTCCACAACGCCGTACGTCTGCACGGCCCCACAGCCTCCGCCGTCTTCCTCTACACCGCCATCCAGCCTGAGCCCACCGGCCAGTTTCCCGCCGTGTACTCGGAGGGTGGCGCGGTGACGGTGCGTCGTTCGACCCTCGACCAGGGTCCCGGGGGCTGTGCCCTCTACGTGGAGGGACAGGGCACCGCGACCTTCGAAGACTCCACCACCGGCACCGTCAACGCCGTGGCTTCAACAGTGACCACCGTTGATTCCACCCACGGGGCCTTCCATCTCTCCGCTGCCAGCAAGGTCCACGCCCGCGGCACCCTGTGCCTGGCCCCGGCAGAAGGCATGCGCGGGCTCGTCTTGACCGCCTTCAGTGTGCTGAAGGCCGAGCGGCTCACCACCGATATCACGTACCTCGAGCTGTCCCTCGAGGACAGCGCTCTAGATGTCGCCGAGGTCTCCACGTCAAGCGATGTCGACGTGCACGTGATGACCTCAGGCGGGTCGCACGTCCAGATACCGCCGGACACTGTGCGCGTGACCGACATCGATCGGCAGAAGGCGGAACAGGAGGTCGCGGAACGTCGACAGCGCGAGGAGGCGGCAGCCCGCCGTCGTGCCGAGGAAGCGGCTGCTGAGGCTGCTGCCACAGGCGAAGCCGCACGCCAGGCGGCCGCTGAAGCTCAGGCGGAGGCCCGCCGCCAGGAGGAAGCCAAGCCCCGGGCGGTGATGTGGACGGCCGCCCAGGGCGCAGACTTTACAACCGTCCAGGACCAGCTCCGCCCCGGTGACACGCTGGTGCTCGAGGAGGGGGACTTCCACCTCCCTGATCCTGCGATCATGCTGAACTGCCACATCCGCGGCACGGGGCGCGCTGACCGCATCCGCCTCCACGGCGCTGTCGGCATCCCGAACGGTGCCACCGTCCGCCTCGAGAACATGCTACTTGTGACACCGTCTACCGGGAACGCCGTGAATGTGCACGCCGGCGGCAACGCCACGCTCACTGGTGTCCTGGTGGACCCCACCAAAGCGGAAGTATTCTCTCCACTGTGCTCCTCCGGTGGGCGGCTCACACTCAACGAGGTGCGGGTCGTCTCCGAACCCACGTCCTACCTTGCCGACGTGCTGGGCACGCAGGGCGGCGTGATCGTGGCCGAGGACTCCACCTTCGGCATCGTTCGTCTTGAGTCCTCCGCACGCGCCACCCTGACCGATTGCACGGCGAACCAGCTCTATGTCTTGGGATCCGGTGAAGCCCTGAGCCTCGGCACCCTCCGTATCCCCCCGACCACCCCGCACCTGCGCGCCCTCGCCGTCGAGGAAGGCGGCCGCGGCACCATCGCGGATCTGTGCGTCGAGGAACCGTGCGAGGTGTTCGTCGCCGGCTCCCTTCAGATCGCCCACGTGAGCTCAGCACCCCACGCGCTTCACCTCATCACCACCGACACGGCGTTGCACAGCATTCCCGAAGATGCCATCGCCACGGCGGAGGAGCCCTCACAGACAGCCACAGCGGATGCCACCCTGGTCGAGCACCCAGGCGAGAACAGCACAGGTGACAGGGAACCCTCCGCCGGGCGTGGCCACGACGGGGCAGATCTGGCGGACACTAACTGCGACCCCATGGCTCAGCTGAGCGCCCTCACCGGGCTGGCCGACGTCAAGAACCAGGTGCAGACGTTCATCGCGGAGGTCCGCTTCGCCGAGGCACGCCGACAGCGCGGCTTCGCCGTCCGGCGGCAGACCCTGCACAGCCAGTTCCTCGGCAACCCCGGCACCGGCAAGACCACGGTGGCCCGGCTGCTGGGCCGCGCACTACATCAGGCAGGTGTGCTGTCCTCGGACGTCTTCGTCGAGGTCACCCGTGAGGACCTGGTCTCTGAGCACATCGGCGGCACTGGACCGAAGACCCGGAGGATCCTGGAGTCCGCTTTGGGCGGCATCCTCTTCATCGACGAGGCCTACACACTCGCGGAAGGAGGGCCCCAGGACTTTGGCCGTGAGGCGATCGCAACCCTGCTGGCCTTCATGGAGAACCACCGAGACGAGTTCATGGTGATCCTCGCGGGCTATCCGGAGCAGATGCACGCATTCTTCAAAGCCAACCCGGGGCTGCGCTCGCGTGTGCCCTTGCGCTTCGACTTCGAGGACTACAGCACAGCCGAGCTCGTCCAGATGGGCCTCGCCGCCCTGGCGGACGACGGCTTCACCGTGGATCCCGACGCCTACCGGCGCACCGTGGCGGAGGCGCACCGGTCCTCGGGGGATCGCAGCAACGGCCGCTGGGTCCGTAATCTCAACGACAGACTCGCCCGGCACATGGCCCATCGCGTCATGGCCGAGTCGGGAGCGGCCGAGGACATGGTGGGGGTCGAAGACGAACGGCTCACCCAAGTCGACCCAGCGGACCTGCATGCTCTGCTGGGCCGATCTACGGAAGACGACACCGGCGTCGACCACCTACTGGTGGAGCTGGACGAGATGGTTGGGCTCGAGACCGTCAAGGCCTGGGTGCGCGGGCTGGTGGCCCAAGCAGAGGCGGACGAGCGCTTGCGGGACGCCGGCGTCGACCTGCCGCGCCCCACGTATCACATGGTGTTCGCCGGCAGCCCGGGAACCGGCAAGACGACCGTCGCCCGCCTGGTCGGGAAGCTCTTCCATCGCCTCGGCATCCTGTCTACTCCCCAGGTGGTCGAAGCCAGTCGGGAGCGAATGGTCGGCCGCTACATCGGTCACACCGAAGAACGCACCGGTCTCCTTCTGGACGAGGCACGCGGTGGTGTGCTGTTCGTGGATGAGGCCTATCAGCTGGACATGCCGGACAGCTCGAACGACTTCGGCAAAGTCGCCGTGGAGACCCTCATAACACGCCTGGAGGACGATCGTCATTCCTTCATCGCGATCTTCGCGGGGTACACCGACCGCATGGCGCAGTTCCTCTCCCTCAACCCGGGGTTGGCATCCCGAGTACCGCACAATATCGAGTTCCCGGACTACAGCCCCGACGATATCGCGGAGATCGTGGTGCGCACCCTGCGTCGGACCTGGTCGTTTGACGAGACCGTGCTCCGGTCCGCCGTCGCGCAGGGATACGCCGGACTGCCGCCGGAGTCCCGCGCCAACGCTCGCCAGGCCCGCAACTACGCCGACGCCATCTCCCAAGCGCACAAGACCTGGATCACCGAGTCATCGACGGACGGGGACGACATCCGGCACATCAGAGACGCGACCATCATCGGTGTCCTTGCAGCGGAACCTACGGGCCAGGATCAGTGACCGCGCTGCCCTGCGACGGGTTCAACCTGGGCATCGTCGAGCGAGAGCCCCGGCAGCTGGAGTACATGCTGGGGGCCTGGGGCTCGCGACCGCGTCCACGCGACCCGGTCCTCAGCGCCGTTCTCTGAACAACAGTGCGCTGGGGAGCGCCGTTTCCCGAACGAAAGCATCAGGAGTTCGCGCGTCCGGCGCACCCACTGAGCCGCCCCCTTCATTCGGTCCGGACGTTCTGTGAGTCGTCGGTTTCCATTTGATGGGTGCACTGCCGAGCGTACTCGGCTGGGGTTAGGTAGCCGAGCGAGGAGTGCCGGCGGTGGTGGTTGTACTCGTCCTTCCAGTCGCCGATGATGACCTGTGCGTGCAGCAG
>NZ_RBLN01000258.1:0-2785 GCF_003989405.1 Micrococcus sp. HSID17227
TGGGTCAGCGGACCGCAGCCGTGATGCCCGGGCGAGGGGGCGCGCAGCTCGAGCGCGGGCGGCTCGACGGCTGGCCCCAGACCGTGCAACCGGGCCGCGGTCAGGCCCGTGAACACCGTCGCGGGGCGGGCGATCGAGAGGGCGACGGCGGACACGACCGCCCTGTCCCACGGACGCAGCGCGGCCCAGTCGCTGACGCTGATGTAGACGCGCGGGCTGAGCCGCACGAGGACCCCGCGGGTCCAGGCGCGTTCGAGACGGCGCCGCGCCGCCCCGTCGTGGGGGTCTGCCGCGCTGAGCAGGGGCCCGCGTCCCGGGAGCAGCGCACGCGAGTGGTCGGAGAGCGGGGTCATGCGGCCCAGTGTCGTGGGCCCGTCCGGGGCGTGAGGGGTCGGCCGCGTCGGCGGTGGAGGGCACCCGACGTCGGGGAGCCTGTTGTGCAGGAGTCGGGTGCCCTCGAGAGACCGCCGCCCTGCGACATCACCGCGCGTCAGAACGGCGGTGATGTCGCAGGGCGGCGGAGGATCACGGAAGGGGCAGGGCCAGGCCTCAGACCACGCCCTGGGCGATCATCGCGTCGGCGACCTTGATGAACCCGGCGATGTTGGCCCCCGCCACGTAGTTGCCGGGCGTGCCGTACTCCTCGGCGGTCTCCACGCAGCGGTCGTGGATGTCACGCATGATCTGCTCGAGCCGGTCGTGGGTGTAGTCGAAGCTCCACGAGTCCCGCGAGGCGTTCTGCTGCATCTCCAGCGCCGACGTCGCCACGCCGCCCGCGTTGGCGGCCTTGCCCGGGCCGAACAGCGTCCCGGAGTCGACGAACAGGTGGGCGGCCGCCTCGGTGCAGGGCATGTTCGCGCCCTCGGCCACGGCCTTCACCCCGTTCTTCAGCAGGGTCCGCGCGGCGGACTCGTCGAGCTCGTTCTGGGTGGCACACGGCAGGGCCACGGTGCCCTCGACGTCCCAGACGCTGCCGCCGGTCACGTAGCGGGACCGCCCGCCGCGGCGCTCGGCGTACTCGGAGATACGGGCACGCTCGACCTCCTTGATCTGCTTGAGCAGGTCCAGGTCGAGGCCGTCCGGGTCCACGATGTAGCCCGAGGAGTCGGACGCGGTGAGCACGGTGGCCCCGAGCGCGGCGGCCTTCTCCGCGGCGTAGATGGCCACGTTGCCGGAGCCGGAGATCAGCACCTGCTGGCCGTCCATGGATTCGCCGCGCGTGCGGAGCATGGAGTCGACGAACATCACGGCGCCGTAGCCGGTGGCCTCGGTGCGGACCAGCGAGCCGCCCCACGTCAGGCCCTTGCCGGTGAGGGCGCCGGCCTCGAAGCGGTTGGTCAGTCGCTTGTACTGGCCGAACATGTAGCCGATCTCGCGGGCGCCCACGCCGATGTCACCGGCCGGCACGTCCGTGTGCTCACCGATGTGGCGATGCAGCTCCGTCATGAAGGACTGGCAGAACCGCATGATCTCGCGGTCGGACTTGCCGGCGGGGTCGAAGTCCGAGCCACCCTTGCCGCCGCCGATCGGCATGCCGGTGAGCGAGTTCTTGAAGATCTGCTCGAAGCCCAGGAACTTGACGATCCCGAGGTACACGGAGGGGTGGAAACGCAGCCCGCCCTTGTACGGGCCGAGCGCCGAGTTGAACTCCACGCGGAACCCGCGGTTGACCTGCACGACGCCGGCATCGTCGATCCACGGGACGCGGAAGATGATCTGGCGCTCCGGCTCGCAGAGGCGGTGCATGACCCCGGCCTCGACGTACTGGGGGTGGCGCTGCACCACCGGCCCCAGCGCCTCGAACACCTCGGACACCGCCTGGTGGAACTCGGCCTCGCCGGGGTTGCGCGCGAACACTTCGTCGCGCAGGGTCTCCAGAGACTCATTCATGGTGTCCTCCTCGGACGTCGGGATAAAGACGCCCCGCGGTGCCCCCGCCGTGGCGCGCCGCGGTCGGAGGAGGCCGCGGTGCCTGACGCCCATCCTGACAGGGAGCGCGCTCTGTTGCCGAAATGAGACGCGGGCCACCCCGGGCCCCGCGTTCGGCTCAGCGCGGCGGCGCCGCCTCGGTGTCGATGCTGGCCTGCTGGCTCTCGCTGTAGCGCGGGCCCGCCACGGTCGCGTCATTGACGAGGCCGTCCAGCCGGGCGACGTCGGCCGGGGTCAGCCGCACCGCGTGCGCGCCCCGGTCCTCGAGCCAGTGCTCCCACGAGGTGGTGCCCGGGATCGCCAGGACGTCCTCGCCCTGGGCCAGGACCCAGGCGACGGCGAGCCCCGCCGTGCTCGTCCCGAGCCGGACGGCCTCGGCCGAGAGCGCCTCGCGCAGCGTCAGGTTGGCCTCGTAGTGGCCCTCGGCGAAGCGGGGCAGCCGGTGCCGCAGATCTCCCGCGTCCAGCCGGTCCAGCCGCGGCGGCGCGTCCGTGAGGAGGCCGCGGCTGACGGGGGAGAAGGCCACGAAGGCGGTCCCATGGCGGCGGCACGCCTCGAGCACGCCCCACTCGGGGTTGCGGGTGGCGAGGGAGTACTCGGACTGCACGGCCGCGATCGGGTGGACGGCCACGGCCCGGGTCAGGGTGACGGCCGAGACCTCGGACAGGCCGATCGCCCCGATCTTGCCCTCCGTGACGGCCTCTGCGAGCGCCCCCACGGACTCCTCGACGGGGACCTCCGGGTCCAGCCGGTGCAGGTAGTACAGGTCGATCCGGTCCTGGCCGAGCCGGCTCAGGGAGGCGTCCACGTGCGCGCGCAGCGTCTCCGGGCGGCCGTCGATCCGCCGCTGCACCGG
>NZ_RBLN01000259.1:0-2969 GCF_003989405.1 Micrococcus sp. HSID17227
TCGCGGACGCCGACCCCGTGCTGCGCCGGGCCGCCGTCGTGGGCGACGCGGTCTGCGCCGTGCGCGACCTGGTGAACACGGCCCCCTCGCACCTCTACCCGGCCACGTTCGCGGACGCCGTCGCGGAGGACCTCGCGGACTCGTCCGTGAGCGTGGACGTGTGGGACGAGGACCGCCTGCGCGCCGAGGGCTTCGGCGGCATCCTCGCGATCGGCCAGGGCTCCTCCCGCCCGCCGCGGCTCGTGCGCATCGAGCACGCGCCGGCCGACGCCGCCGCGCACATCGCGCTGGTGGGCAAGGGCATCACCTTCGACACGGGCGGCATCTCGCTGAAGCCCGCCGCCTCGATGATGACGATGAAGTCGGACATGGCCGGCGCCGCCACCGTCTTCGCCGTCGTGCGCGCCGCCGCGGCCCTGGACGTCCCTGTGAAGGTGACCGGCTGGCTGGCGCTGGCCGAGAACATGCCCTCGGGCACCGCCATCCGCCCGTCCGACGTCATCACGATGTACGGCGGCAAGACCGTGGAGGTCATGAACACGGACGCCGAGGGCCGCGTCGTCATGGCCGACGCCCTCGTGGCGGCCACCGACGAGCGACCCGACGCGGTGCTCGACGTGGCCACCCTCACCGGTGCCCAGCTGGTCGCCCTCGGCGTGCGCCACACGGGCGTCATGGGTGACGACGCGCTGCGCGACGAGGTCGTCGCCGCGGCCGACGCGGCCGGGGAGCTCGCGTGGGGCATGCCCCTGCCGGAGCAGCTGCGCGCCTCGCTCACTTCGCGCGTTGCGGACATCTCCAACATGGGCGACCGCTTCGGCGGCATGATGACCGCCGCCACCTTCCTGCGCGAATTCGTCGACGCCGGACGGTCGGAGGGCGACGCCGCCGCACGGACCCCCTGGGCCCACCTCGACATCGCCGGCCCCTCCTTCAACGAGTCGGCCGCGTACGGCTACACCCCGCAGGACGCCACCGGCGTGATGGTGCGGACCCTGGTGGGTCTCATCGAGGGGCGTGCCCGGTAAGGTTGGTCCCGATGTCCACCGCGTCCCCGGCCGCGCGGCCCGCCGCCGACGGCCGGGGGTGGCGGTGACGCACCACCACCACGATCCACCGACCCCAGCACCAAGGAGCAACACCGTGGCCGACAAGGCAACCGCTCAGGAATTCGACGTCCTCGTCCTCGGCGGTGGCTCCGCCGGGTACGCCGCAGCCCTGCGTTCCGTGCAGTACGGCAAGTCCGTCGCCCTCGTGGAGAAGTCCAAGGTCGGCGGCACCTGCCTGCACTGGGGCTGCATCCCCACGAAGGCCTACCTGCACGCCGCCGAGGTGGCCGATGAGACCCGCAACGCCGCCAAGTTCGGCGTCAACGCGACCCTCGAGTCCGTGGACATGGCGAAGGTGCGCGACTACAAGGACGGCATCGTCGCCGGCAAGCACAAGGGCCTGGCCGGCCTGCTGAAGATGCGCAAGGTCCAGGTCATCGAGGGCGAGGGCAAGCTCGTCTCGAAGAACGAGGTCGAGGTCGACGGCACCCGTTACACGGCGGAGAACATCGTGCTGGCCTCCGGCTCCGTGGCCAAGACCATGGGCCTGCCCATCTCCAAGAAGATCATGACCTCCACGGAGGCCCTCGAGCTGGACTACACCCCGAAGTCGGCCATCGTGCTCGGCGGCGGTGTCATCGGCTCCGAGTTCGCGTCCCTGTGGAACTCCTTCGGCGTCGACGTCACCATCATCGAGGGCCTGAAGACCCTGGTCCCCAACGAGGACCCGGCGATCATCAAGGTCCTCGAGCGCGAGTTCAAGAAGAAGGGCATCAAGACCAACCTGGGCACGTTCTTCGACAAGGTCGAGGAGACCGACTCGGGCGTCAAGGTGACCCTCGCGGACGGCAAGGAGTTCGAGGCCGAGGTCTGCCTCGTCGCCGTCGGCCGCGGCCCGAACACCGAGGGCCTCGGCTACGAGGAGCAGGGCGTCAAGATGGACCGCGGCTTCGTCCTCACCGACGAGCGTCTGCACACCGGCGTCGGCAACATCTACGCCGTGGGCGACATCGTTCCCGGTCTGCAGCTGGCGCACCGCGGCTTCCAGCAGGGCATCTTCGTGGCCGAGGAGATCGCCGGCAACAAGCCGATGGTCGTCGAGGACATCAACATCCCGAAGGTCACCTTCACCGAGCCGGAGATCATGTCCGTGGGCTACACCCAGCCCAAGGCGGAGGAGGAGTTCGGCAAGGACAACGTCGAGGTCGCCGAGTACAACCTGGCCGGCAACGGCAAGTCCTCGATCCTCGGCACCGGCGGCATCATCAAGATGATCCGCCAGAAGAACGGCCCGATCGTGGGCGTGCACGGCATCGGCAAGCGCATCGGCGAGCAGATCGGCGAGGCGCAGCTCATCGTGAACTGGGAGGCCTACCCCGAGGACGTCGCCCAGTTCGTGCACGCGCACCCCACGCAGAACGAGGCCCTGGGCGAGGCCGCCATGGCCCTGTTCGGCCACCCGCTGCACAGCTGACCCACCGCACTGACCATCCCGGGCCCGTGCGTCGGGCCCACCTCGCAACCCCGGGTGGGCGCCCCCGGCGCCCACCCCTCATGAGGAGCATCGGAACCATGTCTGAAACCGTGAACCTGCCCGCCCTGGGCGAATCCGTCACCGAGGGCACCGTGACCCGCTGGCTCAAGGCCGTCGGCGACGAGGTCGCCGTCGACGAGCCCCTGGTGGAGGTCTCCACCGACAAGGTCAGATCGGAAGAACGAGGCCCTGGGCGAGGCCGCCATGGCCCTGGTCGGCCACCCGCTGCACAGCGGACCCGCCGACCTGACCATCCCGTGCCCGTGCGTCGGGCCCACCTCGCAACCCCGGGTGGGCGCCCCCGGCGCCCACCCCTCATGAGGAGCATCGGAACCATGTCTGAAACCGTGAACCTGCCCGCCCTGGGCGAATCCGTCACCGAGGGC
>NZ_RBLN01000260.1:0-2968 GCF_003989405.1 Micrococcus sp. HSID17227
CCGCGTGCGCGGCACTGCACCCGGGGCTGCCCCAGCTGTCGTTCCCCGCCCCGCCGCTGCTGCGGCTGGCCGGCGCGCTCAACGACCTGGTGCTGCTCCAGCCTCGCCCGTGACCTCGTCCGTCGCGGGACCGTCGTCGTCCCCGCCGTCCGCCGAGGCGCGGTCCTCATCTCCCCCGTGCGCGTCGGATCGCCAGGCCGCCGGGCGCAGCCGTTCCAGGAGCGAGGACTGACGGCGCTCCATCCCCTTCAGGTCCGAGGCGATGAGCGCGTTGATCCAGCGGGCGTTCGGGTCGGCGTCGATCAGCACGGCCTTGGCCAGCAGCGTGCAGGGCAGCGCGAGGATCGCGCCGAGCGGGCCGAGGACCCAGGCCCAGAAGAGCAGGGAGAGGAAGCTGACGGTGGGGATCACGCCGATCGCGTCGCCGGCCACCTTGGGCTGGATCACGGACTGCAGCACGAAGTTCAGCACCGAGTAGCTGACCACCACCCACAGGAAGTCGGACCAGCCGCCCGCCGCCAGGCCCAGGACGGCCGGCGGCAGCAGGCCGATGATGAAGCCGATGTTCGGGATGTAGTTGGTGAGGAAGCTGAGCACGCCCCACACGAGCGCGAGCGGCACGCCGATCAGCATGAGGGCGATCACGTCCAGCACCGCCACGATCAGGCCGAACACCGTGGTGACCACCCAGTAGCGGCGCACGCCCTGGGCGAACTCGACCAGGGCGTGGCCGAACTCGTGGCGGGCGGTGCTGAGCAGGCGGACGCGGCGTTCGACATCCATCGAGTCCATCGCCAGGAAGAACATGCCCATGATCACGGTGACGAGCAGGCCGAAGACCGCGTAGACGTTCGTGGCGATCTTCGTGATGGCGCTGACGGCCGTCCCGGTCACGGTGCTCATGTCGATCGAGGCCAGCTGCTGGGACACCATGTCCGGGGTCACGCCGCGCTCGTTGAGCCAGTGCGAGACGTCCAGGACGATCTGCTGGAAGCGGTCCGCGTACTTCGGCAGCTCCGCCACCAGCTCGAGGCCGGACCACACCATCATGCCCCCGAACACGGCCATCACCGCGACGACCAGCAGGACGGTGGTGGCGGCCCCGAGCACGGGGTGCAGGCCCCGGCGGATGAGCCAGGCCTGCAGGGGGTAGGCCACGATCACGAGGTTCAGCCCCAGGAAGACGGGCGCCGCGATGGAGGCGATCCCCTGGAAGAACTGCACCACCAGCACCAGGCCCGCGAGCGTCAGGACGATCACCAGCATGCGCGGCCACATGCGGTGGGGGCGGCGGATGTCCCAGTCGGAGGCGGGGCTGGACGAGGCGGGCGGCGGGGTCACCCCCGCGGGCTGTGCGGCGCTCACGCGGGCAGTCTATGCGCGGGCCGGACGGGGTAGGGTCGGGACCAGTCCACATCGACAGGGGAGCGCCCGCGCGGCGCTGAGAGTGCGGTCCGCCGCAGACCCTCGAACCTGCTCCGGTCCGCACCGGCGAAGGAAGTCGAGTCTCCCGGTCGACGTCGTCCCGGGATTCCGGTGGCGGCCTCGTCCCGGCCCCTCTGCCGTCCCAGAGGAGAACCGCCATGTCCCGCACCCCGCACCGCGCCCTCGCCGCCCTCTCAGTGGCCGCCCTCGCCCTCACCGGCTGTTCGGTGTCCGGCTCGTCCGGCGACGGGGCGTCGTCGTCCGCCGCCGGCGCCGGCGGCGAGCCGACGACGGTGACGATCATGACGCACGACTCGTTCAACCTGCCCCAGGAGCTCGTCCAGAAGTTCGAGCAGGAGTCCGGCTACACCCTGAAGACGACGGCCCCCGGCGACGCCGGCAGCGTGGTGAACCAGCTCCTGCTGGCCAAGGACGAGCCCACCGTGGACGGCGTCTACGGCGTGGAGGACCACTCGGCGCACCGCCTCGTCCGCGAGGGCGTCGTCGCCGAATACACCCCGCAGGACCTGCCCGCCTCCGCACAGGACCGGATGGTGGAGGACCGCATGACCCCGGTGGACCAGGGCCAGGTGTGCTTCAACACGGATCCGGCATGGTTCGAGGCCCACGACGTCGAGGCCCCCACCTCGATCGACCAGCTCGACGACCCCGAGTACGCGAAGCTGACGGTCGCCACCTCCCCCGTGGCCTCCTCCCCCGGCCTGGCGCTGCTCGCGGCCACCACGGAGAAGTACGGCGACGACGGCTGGCAGGACTGGTGGCAGGGCCTGATGGAGAACGGCGGCAAGGTCGCCGACAGCTGGTCCGACGCCTACAACTCGGACTTCTCCGGCGGCGAGGGCAAGGGCCAGTTCCCGGTGGTGCTCTCCTACTCCTCCTCCCCCGCGTTCGCCCCCGAGACCGAGGTGATCGAGGACTCCTGCACCCCGCAGGTCGAGTACGCCGGCGTGCTCGAGGGCGCGAAGAACCCCGAGGGCGCACAGGCGTTCGTGGACTTCCTGCTCACCGAGGAGGTCCAGTCCGCCCTGCCCGAGTCGATGTACATGTACCCGATCGACGAGTCGGTGCAGCTGCCCGAGGAGTGGGCGCAGAACGCGCCGCTCGTCGAGGACGCCATCACCCCGGACCCCGCCCGCATCGACGAGCGCCGCGAGGACCTGCTGAAGGAGTGGACCGCCCTGGCCGAGGCCTCCCGGCGCTGATGTCCGCGCTCACCGAGGTCGCGGCCCCCGGCACGGACCTGCCGCGCCGGCGGGCCCGCGGCCGGGGGGACGGGCTCGGCCCTTGGTGGCTGGTGGCCGCCGTCCTGCCGGGCGCCTTCCTGCTCGTCTTCTTCGCGTGGCCCGTGGCGGCCATGCTCTGGCGCGGGATCGGCGGCGACGCCGACGCGTTCACCGGCGCCGTGGACCTCACCGCCTTCAGGGAGACCCTCGCCCGCGAGCGCACGTGGCGCATCCTCGGCCAGACGCTCGGGATGGCCGCCGCCGGCACGGTGGTCTCGGTGGCGCTCGGCCTGCCGACC
>NZ_RBLN01000261.1:0-2972 GCF_003989405.1 Micrococcus sp. HSID17227
CGCCCCGGCGTGGCCGCCGCGGACGTGCGCGCGGCATGGGCCGCGGCCTACGGCGGCGAACGCTTCGTGCACCTGCTGCCCGAGGGGCAGTGGCCGACGACGAAGGCGGTCCTCGGCTCCAACCACGTGCAGCTGCAGCTCGCCGTGGATGAGCGTGCCGGCCGCGTGATCGTCTGCGCGGTGCTCGACAACCTCACCAAGGGCACGGCCGGCGGCGCCGTGCAGTCCATGAACATCGCCCTGGGCCTGCCGGAGCAGGCGGGGCTCGAGCAGCAGGGGGTCGCGCCGTGAGCGTCACCGCAGCACAGGGGTTCCGGGCGGCCGGCGTCACCGCGGGGCTGAAGGCCTCGGGCACGCCCGACGTCGCCGTCGTCGTCAACCAGGGCCCGCGCGACGCGGCGGCCGCCGTCCTCACCGATAACCGGGTGGCGGCCGCCCCCGTGGTCTGGACCCGCCGCGCCGTGCGGGACGGCCGCGCGACCGCGGTCGTCCTGAACTCCGGCGGGGCCAACGCGGCCACCGGCGCCGAGGGCCTCGAGGACGCCCGTCGCACCGCCGAGCACGCGGCCGCCGCCCTCGGAACCGCCGCCGACGACGTGCTCGTCTGCTCGACCGGCCTCATCGGCGAGCGCCTGCCGATGGACACGCTCACCGCGGGCGTGGCCGAGGCGGTCGCCGCCCTCAGTCCGGACGGCGGCGAGGACGCCGCCGTCGCGATCAAGACCACGGACACCGTGGCCAAGACCGCCGTGGCCCGCGGCGCGGGCTTCACCGTGGGCGGCATGGCCAAAGGGGCGGGCATGCTGGCACCCGGCATGGCCACGATGCTCAGCGTCATCACCACGGACGCCGACGTCCCCGCCCCCGCCCTCGACGCGGCCCTGCGCGAGGCCGTGCGCGCCACCTTCAACCGGGTCGACTCGGACGGGTGCATGTCCACCAATGACACCGTGATCCTGCTGGCCTCGGGCGCGTCCGGGACGGCGCCCGAGCCCGCGGCGTTCGCCGCGGCCCTCCACGAGGTCTGCGCGGACCTGTCCCGCCAGCTCGTCGCCGACGCCGAGGGTGCCCGGCACGACATCGCCGTGCGCGTGGTCCACGCCGAGACCGAGGAGGCGGCCGAGGCCGTCGCGCGCGCTGTCGGCCGCTCCAACCTGTTCAAGACCGCGATCTTCGGCCAGGACCCGAACTGGGGACGCGTGATCGCCGCCGTCGGCACGGTCCCGGAGTCGGTCGCCGCCTTCGACCCGTACGCCCTCGACGTGCGCTTCAACGGCGTCCAGGTGTGCCGCGCCTCCGGCGTGGGAGAGGACCGCTCCCGCGTGGACCTGACGGCCCGCGAGGTGCTCGTCGAGGTCGACCTGCACGCCGGCGACGCCGAGGCCACGGTCTGGACCAACGACCTGACGCACGACTACGTCCACGAGAACTCCGCCTACTCCACGTGAGGACCCCCAGCATGACCCCGCACACCGATCCGGCCACGGCGGCCGCGCCCGTCCTGTCCACCGCGGACCGGCTCGACCGCGCCGAGTCCAAGGCGGAGGTCCTCGTCGAGGCCCTGCCCTGGATCCGGCGGTTCGCCGGCACCGTCATGGTCGTCAAGTACGGCGGCAACGCCATGGTGTCGGAGGAGCTGCGCCGGGCGTTCGCCGAGGACATCGTGTTCCTGCACCACGTGGGGGTCCACCCCGTGGTGGTGCACGGCGGCGGCCCGCAGATCAACGCGATGCTCGACCGCCTCGGCATCGCCTCGGAGTTCCGCGGCGGCCTGCGCGTGACCACCGAGGAGGCCATGGACGTGGTCCGCATGGTGCTCACGGGACAGGTGGGCCGCGAGCTGGTCGGCCTCGTGAACTCCCACGGCCCGTACGCCGTCGGCTTCTCCGGCGAGGACGCGGGGCTGCTGCGCGCCCGCCGCACGGGCGCCGTCGTCGACGGCCAGGAGGTGGACCTCGGCCTCGTGGGAGAGGTCACCGGAGTCGACCCGACCGCGATCCTCGACGTGATCGAGTCCGGGCGGATCCCCGTGGTCTCGTCGGTCGCCCCCGAGATCAACGACGACGGCGAGCCCACCGGGCAGGTCCTCAACGTCAATGCGGACACCGCCGCCGCGGCCCTGGCCGCCGCCCTCGGCGCCGCGAAGCTCGTGCTGCTCACCGACGTCGAAGGCCTCTACGCCGACTGGCCGGACCGCGACTCCCTCATCAGCTCGCTCACCGCCGCCCAGCTGCGCGCGCTGCTGCCCTCCCTGGCCTCCGGGATGATCCCGAAGATGGCCGCGTGCCTGGCGGCCGTGGACGCCGGCGTGCAGCGCGCCCACGTCGTGGACGGCCGCCGCCCCCACTCGATGCTGCTCGAGGTCTTCACCTCTGCGGGCGTCGGCACCCAGGTGGTGCCCGACGCCGAGCCCACCGCCCCGACCACCCCCGAGGAGGACGCATGAGCACCGACCAGTCCGCGCTGCTGGAGCGCTACCACGCCGCCCTGACCGGAGTCTTCGGCCGCCCCACCCGCGTGCTCGTGCGCGGCGAGGGGGTCCACGTGTGGGACGCCGACGGCCGGCGCTACACGGACCTGCTGGCCGGCATCGCCGTGAACGCGCTCGGCCACGGCCACCCGGCGCTGGTGCGGGCGGTGTCCGAGCAGGTCGCCACGCTCGGCCACGTGTCCAACCTCTTCACCTCCGAGCCGCAGATCCGCCTGGCCGAGCGCCTGCTGGAGCTGGCCGGCGCGCCCGCGGGCTCCACCGTGTTCTTCGCGAACTCCGGCACGGAGGCCAACGAGGCCGCGTTCAAGCTCGCCCGCCGCCACGGTGCGGACGACCCGTCCGGCCGCCGGACGCGGGTGATCGCGCTCGAGCGGGCCTTCCACGGCCGCACGATGGGCGCCCTCGCGCTCACGCACAAGGAGGCCTACCGGGCGCCCTTCGAGCCGCTGCCCGGCGGCGTGAAGCACGTGCCGGGCGGGGA
>NZ_RBLN01000262.1:0-2925 GCF_003989405.1 Micrococcus sp. HSID17227
GGGCGGCCGCCGGCTTCGGTGCGGCGGGACGGCCCGCGGCCGGGGCGGCGGGCGTGGACCCGGGCTTGGCGGCGGACTTGCCGGCGCCCGGGTAGGCGTTGCGCAGCTTCTTGACCACCGGGGGCTCGATGGTGGACGAAGCCGAGCTGACGAACTCGCCGAGGTCCTTGAGCGTGCTCAAGGCCTCCTTCGAGGTGATGCCGAGCTCCTTGGCGAGCTCATGGACGCGGACCTTGGCCACGGTTCTCCTGTTCTGGCCCCACGGGCCGGAACGGAGCCGCTCGGGCTGTCCGTCTCAGCGCGTCCTGGGACCGTTGACGTTGCTCCAGGCCGTCGCGCGCGCCACCAGGGCACGCGCACCACGGCCTGCCTGATAGCAGGGGGTGAAGTTCATCGCTGGGCACTCATGCTTCAGTGCTCATCGGGTACGCATCAGATCTCTGACCCGCCTTCATCTGTCGGTCTGTCAGCCGGTGCCTCCGCGGTGCGGCCCAGCGCGTCGGCGTCGACGGCGGACCGGAAGGCCCGCCCGAACGCGCGGCGGCGCAGGGCGAGGTGGAGGCAGTCCTCGCCGGGATGCAGCCACGCACCCCGGCCGGGACGGCGTCGTTCCGGGTCCCAGACGACGGATGGGGGTTCCGTCGAGGAGTCCAGGGCGACGCGCACCAGCTCTTGCTGGTCCGCCCTCGATCGGCATCCGATGCAGGTGCGCACGACCGTCCGAGACGTCATGCGTTCACCCCTCACGGGCGTCGGATCGAGAAAGGACCTCATCCATCCTAGCGCGTCCGGGCCCGGATCTGTTCCCGGGGACGGTCAGCGGCCCGGGGCGGAGGTGGTGACCCCGTCGCCGACGATGTCGATCCGCCAGCCCGTGAGCTTGGCCGCGAGGCGGGCGTTCTGGCCCTCCTTGCCGATGGCCAGGGACAGCTGGTACTCCGGCACCACGGCGCGGGCCGAGTGCTGGTCCGCGTCGAGGATCTCCACCGAGACGGTCGTGGCGGGCGAGAGGGCGTTGGCGATCATCGCGGCGGGGTCGTCCACGTGGTCGACGATGTCGATCTTCTCGTCGTTGAGCTCCGTCATGACGGCGCGCACGCGGCTGCCCATCTCCCCGATGGAGGCGCCCTTGGCGTTCACCCCGGGGCGGGTGGCGCGCACGGCCATCTTGGTGCGGTGGCCGGCCTCGCGGGCCAGCGCCGTGATCTCGACCGAGCCGTCCGCGATCTCCGGGACCTCGAGCTCGAAGAGCTTGCGCACGAGGCCGGGGTGCGAGCGGGACACCGTGACGGACGGGCCCTTGGCGCCGCGCGTCGCGGAGACCACGTAGGCGCGGATCCGGCGGCCGTGGGCGTAGTCCTCGCCGGGCACCTGCTCGGGCGGCGGGAGGACGGCCTCGAGGGTGCCGAGGTTCACCTGGACCATGTGGCGGTTCAGGCCCTGCTGGATGACGCCGGAGACGAGCTCGCCCTCCTTGTCCTTGAACTCGCCGAGGACCTTGTCGTCGTCCTCCTCGCGCATGCGCTGGATCATCACCTGGCGCGCCGTGGAGGCGGCCACCCGGCCGAAGCCGTTCGGGGTGTCGTCGAACTCGCCGATGGGCGTGTCGTCCTCGTCCAGCTCCGTGGCCCACACGGTGACGTGGCCGGTCGCGCGGTCGATCTCCACGCGGGCGCGCTTCAGGGCCCCCGGGGTGCGGTGGTACGCCATGAGCAGGGCCTGCTCGATGGTGGGGATGAGGCGGTCCATCGGGATCTCCCGCTCCGCCTCCAGCATGCGCAGCGCGCTCATGTCGATGTCCAACTCATGCCTCCGTGTGCTCGGCCGTGTCCTCGCCCGCGGCGGCGTCGGCGTCGCCGGCCTGCTGAGCGGGGCTCCACTCTACCTGCACGATCGCCGGACCGAGGCGGTCGAGGGCGACCCGCTCGGCGGGCAGCTCCTTGGCCTTCATGCCCTTCTTCGCGGGCGGGCGCACCACGGCCAGCTCGACGTCGTCGTCCGTCACGTCCTTCAGGCGGGCGGTCACGGGCGCGGCGCCGTCGACCGAGACCTCGACGAGACGGCCGACGTTGCGGGCGAAGTGGCGGGGCTCGGTGAGCGGGCGGTCCACGCCCGCGGTGGTGACCTCCAGCAGGTACTCCCCCGCGCCGACGCCGGGCACGTGGTCGCCCAGGGCGTCGAGGGCGGCGGAGACCCGGCCGGAGAGGCGGGCGACGTCGTCCAGGCTCAGGCCCTGGGTGCCCGAGGCGCGGTCGAGGACCACCTCGACGGTGCGGTGCTCGGCGGTGCCCGTGGCGCGCACCTGCTCCACCACCACGTCGTCGGCCGCCAGGGCCTCCTCGACGCGGGTGCGCAGCTCGGCGAGGTCGTCGCGGCGGTCGGTGCTGTCCATGGGGTGCCTCACTCGTCGGGTCGGGGCCGCCGCGCCACGCGGGCGGGGGCCGGGGTCGGGATCCGGGGCCGAGCCTACCGGCGGCCCACGGCGGGGCCGAGTGCTCCCGACCGGGTTGGACGGGGCGAGCTCAGCGCAGCAGCGGGGCGAGGGTGTCCGCGCCGACCTTGACGATGAGCGCGGTCACCACCATGAGGTACACCACGCGGATGAAGCCGGTGCCGCGGGCGATCGCCATGCGGGCCCCCACGTAGCCGCCCATGAGGTTGGCCGCGCCGAGCAGCAGCCCCAGGCCCAGCACCGCGTGCCCCGAGGGCACGAAGTACGCGAGCGCGCCGAGGTTGGTCGCGAGGTTGACCACCTTCGCCTGTGCCGAGGCGTGCAGGAAGTCGAACTTGAGCAGCAGGACCAGCCCCAGGATGAGGAACGTGCCCGTGCCGGGGCCGAGGACGCCGTCGTAGAAGCCCACCGCCGCGCCGAGCGCCACGGCCCGGGCCAGCGCGGTGCTCCGCCGCGGCCCCACGCCGGCGACC
>NZ_RBLN01000263.1:0-2805 GCF_003989405.1 Micrococcus sp. HSID17227
CCGGGTCGACGAGCCGGAAGGCGGCCTCGAGGGCGTTCGTGCCGGAGAGCACCCCGGGCTCGCGGGCCACCACGCGCGCGGTGATCCGGGCCTGCTCCGGGACGAAGGCCTCCGAGGAGACGTCACCCCAGGGCGCGTCCTCGGCGAGCGCGGCGGCCACGATCCGCTCCACGTCCGGCTGCGGGGCCGGCGTCGCCGGGGCGCGGTCGGCCGGGGTCACGTCCCGGCCCCGGCGGACTGCGCGGCCGACTGCTTCGGCGCGACGGCCAGCATCCGCTCGAGAGCGGTGCGGGCCGGGTCGGCGACGGACGCGGGCACGGTGATCCGGTTGACCACGCGGCCGGCCACGAGCTCCTCGAGCACCCACGCGAGGTAGCCGGGGTGGATGCGGTACATCGTGGAGCACGGGCAGATCACGGGATCGAGACAGAAGATCGTGTGCTCGGGGTGCTGGGCGGCCAGGCGCTGCACGAGGTTGATCTCGGTGCCGATCGCGAAGGTCGAGCCGGCCGGCGCCGCCTGGATGGCCTTGACGATGAAGTCGGTGGACCCGGAGGAGTCCGCGGCCTCCACCACGGGCAGGGGGCACTCGGGGTGCACGATCACCTGGACGTCCGGGTGCTCGGCGCGGGCCTGCTCGATCTGCGCGACCGTGAAGCGGCGGTGCACCGAGCAGAAGCCGTGCCACAGCAGGACCTTCGCGTCCCGCAGGGCGTCCTCGGAGTTCCCGCCCAGCGGCAGGCGGGGATTCCACGTCGGCATCTGCTCGAGTGGGATCCCCCTGGCGCGGCCCGTGTTCCGGCCCAGGTGCTGGTCCGGGAAGAACAGGACGCGCTGGGCACGCTCGAACGCCCAGTCCAGCACGGCCGAGGCGTTGGAGGACGTGCACACGATGCCGCCGCGCTCGCCGACGAAGCCCTTGAGGGCCGCGGAGGAGTTCATGTAGGTCACGGGCAGCAGGGGCACGCGCCCGTCGTCGTCCGGCTCGGTGCCGTAGACCGCCTCGAGCTGCTCCCACGCGTCCTCGACCGAGTCCAGGTCGGCCATGTCCGCCATGGAGCAGCCGGCGGCGAGGTTGGGCAGGATGACGGCCTGGTCCGGGGTGGAGAGCAGGTCCGCGGTCTCCGCCATGAAGTGCACGCCGCGAGGAAGGAGGCCGCGAGGAACAGGGTGCCGATCAGGATGGCCAGCACCAGGGAGACGTAGCGGCGCGGCTGGGTGCGCAGCTGGGAGAGGGCGACGGTCCACATGATCAGCGCACCCCGCCCTCGGCCGGGGCGGACAGGGCGGTCAGGGCCGCGGTGACGGACTCGACCGTGGGGTCCACGAGCTCGCCGGCCAGGCGGCCGTCCGCGAGCAGCACGACGCGGTCGGCGGCGGAGGCGGCCACGGGGTCGTGGGTGACCATGATGACGGTCTGGCCCATCTCCCGCGCGGAGCGGCGCAGCAGGCCGAGCACCTCGGCGGAGGTGGCGGTGTCCAGGTTGCCGGTGGGCTCATCCCCGAACACGACGTCCGGTCGGGTGAGCAGGGCGCGGGCGACGGCGACGCGCTGCTGCTGACCGCCCGAGAGCTCGTGCGGGCGGTGGCCCAACCGGTCCGCGAGGCCCAGGGCCCGGGTGATCTCCTCCAGCCACGCGCGGTCCGGGGTGCGGCCGGCCAGCTCGAGCGGCAGCACGATGTTCTGCTCGGCCGTGAGCGTGGGCACCAGGTTGAAGGCCTGGAACACGAAGCCCACGCGGTCGCGGCGCAGGCGGGTCAGGGCGGTGTCGTCCAGCCCGGTGATCTCGGTGCCGCCGATCCGCACGGAGCCCGAGGTCGGCGCGTCCAGCCCGGCCAGGCAGTGCATGAGCGTCGACTTGCCCGAGCCCGAGGGCCCCATGATCGCGGTGAACGCGCCCGAGGCGAAGTCCACGTCCACCCCGCGCAGGGCGTGCACCTGCGCGTCACCGCGCCCGTAGGCGCGGGTGAGTCCGCGGGCGCAGACGGCGGGCGCCGTCGTCGTGGTGGCGGACGACGACGGCGTGCCCGGCCCCGGTGCGACGGGGCCGGCGGTCGTGGGGGAGGCGGGGTGTGCGGAGGAAGCGGTGTCCATGGAACCCACTCTTCCGCGCGGACGCGGCGGGGCGGATCGGAGGAGGGGACCACCTCTGCGGGCGGCAGGTCATGCCCGGGGATGAGGCGGGCCGGCGAGGCGTGGACCCGAGGGCGTCAGGTCCCCGCCGCCGGGCGGTGCCGGGCGGAGTGGGATGATGGGGACATGAGAGCCGACGCCCGCGCCAACCGCCAGGACCTGCTGGCGGCCGCCGGCCGTCTCATCGCCACCCAGGGGGCGGGATGTCCCTGCGTGGGGTGGCGCAGGAGGCCGGGGTCGGCGTGGGCACGCTGTACCGGCACTTCCCCACGCGTCGGGATCTGTTGGACGCCGTGCTCGAGGACGTCGTGGCCCGCACCGGGGGGATCCTGCAGGCCTTCCTCGACGGGGCGGGCGGGGCCGAGCACGGCGGCGGGGCCGAGGCGCGGTGGCGGCGGCTCGCCGAGGACCTGGGGGCCGTGAACCTGGCCTCGCTCGCGGCGGCCCGGGACGACTTCGACCCCGCCGACCGGCCGCCGGAGGCCCTCATCGCCGAGGCAGAGCGTGTGATCCTCGAGCTCGCGGACCAGGTGGTGGCCGAGGCGCGGCGGGCCGGGCTCGTGGGCCCGGACGTGACCGGGGCGGACTACCTGTTCGGCCTGCTCATGGTCACCCGGTCGCCGGAGTGCGCGCTGCTGGGCCACGGCCCGGACCAGCGGGGCTGGCTGCTG
>NZ_RBLN01000264.1:0-3048 GCF_003989405.1 Micrococcus sp. HSID17227
AGCCGGCCAGCCAGGCCGTGAGCGCCGCGAGGCACGCGTGGACCGCCTCGCGGGGCACGTGCTCGTCGTCCGTGTGGGCCAGGAGGGCGTCGCCGGGGCCGAAGTTGACCGCGGCCACGCCCAGCTGGGAGAACCGGGCCCCGGCCGTCCACCCGCACTTGGGCTGGGGCGCTCCCCCGACGGCCGCGACGCACGCGGCGGCGGCCGGCCGGTCCAGACCGGGGCGGGCGGCGGGCGAGGCGTCGTCGATCCGCACCTGGGCGTCCCAGTCCACGCCGGCCCCCTCCAGCACCGCGCGCACGTGCGCGTGGGCCTGGTCGAGGGTCTTGTCCGGAGCGAACCGGTAGTTCAGGTCCACGGACGCCTCGTCCGGGATGACGTTGCCCGCGACGCCGCCGGCCACGCGGATCGCGTGCAGCCCCTCGCGGTACTCCAGGCCCTCCACCGTGACCGTGGCCGGCTCGTACGCCGCCAGGGCGGTGAGCACGGGGGCCAGCTTGTGGATCGCGTTGTCGCCGCGCCAGGCGCGGCCCGAGTGCGCCGCGACACCGGAGAAGGTGACGCGGTACCGGCACGTGCCGTTGCAGCCGCCCTCCACGACGCCGTCGGTCGGCTCGAGCAGCACCGCGAAGTCGCCCTCCAGCAGCTCGGGGGCCTGGCGGGCCACGCGGGCGAGGCCCGACAGGTCCGAGGAGACCTCCTCGTGGTCGTAGAACACCCACGTGACGTCGTGCACGGGGGTCGGGCCGTCCGCGCGGCCGAAGCGGCCGGCCAGGGCCAGCTGCACGGCGACGCCGGACTTCATGTCCACGGCCCCGCGGCCGTACAGCACGTCCCCGTCCCACGCCGAGGGCACGGTCCCGCGCGAGCCCGGCACGGTGGGCAGGGGCACCGTGTCCAGGTGCCCGGCGAGGATCACGCGGGTCGGCCGCCCCAGAGCGGTGCGGGCGACGACGGCGTCCCCGAACCGCCGCACCTCGAGGCCGCCGAGGGCGCGCAGGGCCTGCTCGACGGCGTCGGCCAGCGGCCCCTCCTCCCCCGAGACGGAGCGCACGTCCAGCAGGGTGGCGGTGAGCGCCGCGACGTCGAGGTCCGGATCGGCGAGGTCGGGCAGGGGCACGGGGGTGAGACTCATGTGTCCAGTCTACGGACGCGCCTCCCACCGCCCTGCAGCGTGCCACCGCCACTCAGTAGGCTGAGGCGCATGACCCAGACCGCTGCACAGCAGCCCTCCCCCCGTCTCGTCTCCGGCCACGGCCTGGCCACCACGGCCGCCGACGGCGCCGTTCTGGACGTGTGGTTCCCCGCCCCCGTGGCCGGCCCGCTCTCCGCTGCGGACGCCTCGCTGCGCGACACCCTGCGCGCCCTCGCCGCGGACGACGCGGACCGCGGGACCACGCAGGCCGTCGTCGAGCTGGAAGTCGACCTGGACGCCGCCCCGGCCTCCACCGCGGACGCGTGGCTGCGCCTGCACGCCCTCTCGCACCGCCTGGCGCGGCCGAACGAGCTCAACCTCGACGGCGTCTTCGGGCTGCTCACCAACGTGGTGTGGACGAACCACGGACCCTGCGCGGTCGCCGACTTCGAGCTGACGCGGGCGAGGCTGCGTGCCCGCGGCGCCGTGCAGGTGTACGGCGTGGACAAGTTCCCGCGCATGACGGACTACGTCGTGCCCTCCGGGGTGCGCATCGGCGACGCGGACCGGGTGCGCCTGGGCGCCCACCTGGCCGAGGGGACGACCGTGATGCACGAGGGCTTCGTCAACTTCAACGCGGGCACCCTGGGGCACTCGATGGTGGAGGGCCGGATCTCGGCCGGCGTCGTGGTGGGCGACGGGTCCGACGTCGGAGGCGGCGCGTCCATCATGGGCACGCTCTCCGGCGGCGGCACCCAGCGGATCGTGATCGGCGAGCACGTGCTGCTCGGCGCGAACTCCGGCGTGGGCATCTCCGTCGGCGACGACTGCGTGGTCGAGGCCGGTCTGTACGTCACCGCGGGCACGCGCGTGAGCGTGCTCCAGGACGGCGAGGCGGCGCGGACCGTGAAGGCCGTGGACCTCTCCGGCGTGCCGAACCTGCTGTTCCGCCGCAACTCCACCACGGGCCGGGTCGAGGCCCTCCCCCGCGCCGGCCGGACCGTCGAACTGAACGCTGCGCTGCACGCGAACTGACCCGTCGCGCCAGGCCCGCGGCTCTTCCCTCCCCTCCCCGTTCCCCGCCGCGTTGGGGGGCGATTTCCGGTGGTATCCCGCCGGGATAACGCCCACTATCGCCCCCGGAGCTCCACGGCGGTCCGGGGGCGGGGCGACGACGGCGGCACGCGGCGCGGGCCGCCGGCTCCTGCACAGCGGCGCTCGCCCCGCGCGTCGTCCCCGTGCCACGTCCACCTCGCCCCGGGCGCCCCGCCGGTGTCGTCCGATGGGTGCATGCCGCGCGTCGTGACTCCTCTGCCGCCCGACCAGCCCGCCGTCCTGTTGGCCACGGACCTGGCCCGACTGGGACTGCCGCCCGACCGCGCCCGCCGGTCGGACCTGGAGCGGGTGGGGCAGGGCATCCACCGGCAGCGGGCGCACCCTGGCACGGGATGGGCCGACCTGGGCCTGCCCGAGCCCGGGCACGGCTTCTCCCCCGATCACCTCGCCGCGCTTCTGCGCCGACGCCCGGATGCCGTCCTCTCCCACGAGACCGCGGCCCACCTGCACGGTCTGCCGATGCCCGCGCGTGCCTGGCGGCGGCGCGACCCGGCGACCGGCGAGCTCGACGTCGACCCGCCGGTTCACCTCACCGTGGCCCGGGGGACACGACGCGTCCGGCGGGCTGGTCTGATGGACCACCGGCGGCCGCTGGCGCCCGAGTTCGTCACGCACGTGCACGGCCTGCGCGTCACCACGGTCGATCGCACCTGGCTGGACCTGTGCTCCCTGACTCCCCCGTGGACGTTCGAGGACCTCGTGGCCGCCGGGGACCACGCCGTCCGGCACCCGTGGACGCCCGCGGGCCGGACGGATCCGGCCACCACGATCGCCGCGCTGCGGTCGGCGCTGCACGC
>NZ_RBLN01000265.1:0-2790 GCF_003989405.1 Micrococcus sp. HSID17227
GCTGGACGCGCCGCGCCGCTGAGCCGGCGCCGCGGACGCCGGGGGCGGGTCAGTACCCGCCCTCGGCGTCCACCAGGCCCTCCAGCTCCGTCCCGGCCGCGCGGGCCCGCAGGTTCCGCTCGACCCGCGCGTGGAGCAGCGGGATGCACATCTGCGGGGTGTCCGCCGTGTGCGGCGTGATGAGGGCGCGCTCCTCGGTCCAGAGCGGGTGGCCCTCCGGGAGCGGCTCGGGGTCGGTGACGTCCGTGCCGTAGCCGTGCAGCCGGCCCGCCGCGAGGGTCTGGACGACGGCGTCCGTGTCCACCAGCGCCCCGCGGGCGACGTTCACGAGCACGGCGTCCTCGTCCAGGAGGGCGACGCGGTCGGCGTCGAACATGCCGCGGGTCTCCTCGGTGGCCGCCGCGGCGATCATCACGACCTGCGCGCCGGGCAGGACCTCGTCGAGGGAGTCGGTCGTGACGGTGCGGTCCGCGCCGGGCACGTCGCCCGCGCGTCGGCGGACCGCGGTGACGCGCACGTCCCAGGTCTTGAGCAGGCGGATGTACTCCTGTGCGATCCCGCCGCCGCCCACGACCACGGCGTTCAGGCCGTTCAGGGTGCGGCCGGAGGAGGGGCCCCACGCGGTGGCGCGGACGCGCGCGGGCAGGTCCCGCAGCAGGGCCAGGGTGAGCAGCAGCGCGTGCTCGGCCACCGGCGGCGCGTACGTGCCCTTGGCGGACGTCCACACGATGTCCGGGCGGCTGCGCACGAGCGGGACGAACGGCTCGATCCCGGCGAACGGGAGCTGCACCCAGCTCACGTGGGGGTGGGCGGCCAGGGCCGCGGCGAGCGTGTCGACCGGGATCGGGCGGACCATCAGCAGGGCCGTGGCGGAGGGGTCGCCCTCGGCCACGGCGGTGCCGCCGACGTCGGCCACGGCCTGCTCGGCCAGCCGCCGGGCGTGGGCGTAGGGGGTGCCGGCGACGTCCTGCGCCGCGGGGAGGATGAGCAGGCGCTCGGGGGCGTCGTCGGGTCGGGTGCGGGGGAGAGTGGAAGTGGTGGGCATGGTGCCCACCGTCCCACATCCTCCGGGCCCGGTTCAGCCGGCGACGGCGTCCCGGTGCGCGGCGGACAGCCGCAGGTAGGTGGCCGCGTTCCCCTTGAGGCCCTCCCGCTCCTCGTCCGTGAGGGGGCGGCGGACCTTCGCGGGGACGCCCGCCACGAGCGAGCCGGCCGGGACCTGCGTCCCCTCGAGCACCAGGGCGCCGGCGGCCACGAGCGAACCGGCGCCGATCACCGCGCCGTTCATCACCGTGGCGGACATGCCGATCAGGCAGTCGTCCTCCACGGTGGCCCCGTGCACCACGGCGGAGTGGCCCACGGAGACACCGGCGCCGAGGGTGCACGGGAAGCCCTCGTCCGCGTGCAGCACCACGTTGTCCTGCAGGTTGGTGCCTGCCCCGACGCGGATGGGGGCGGAGTCGCCGCGGGCGGAGACGCCGTAGAAGGCCGAGGAGCGCTCGGCCATCTCGACGTCGCCGGTGATCGCGGCGGTCGGGGCGAGGAAGACGGACTCGTGGATGCGCGGGGTGGCACCCGCGACGGTGATGATGTGGGCCATGCCACCAGCCTAGGCGGGCAGGACGACGGCGCCGCGTGGCGCCGTCGTCCCGGGCTCAGCTGAAGACGACGGTCCGCCGGCCGTCCGCGAGGACGCGGTGCTGGGCGTGCCAGCGCACGGCCTGCGCGAGCGTGGAGCCCTCGACGTCGCGGCCGCGGGCCACGAAGTCGGCGGCGGTCTGGGCGTGGGTCACCGGCTGCACGGACTGCGCGATGATCGGGCCCTCGTCCAGGTCGGCGGTCACGTAGTGGGCGGTGGCGCCGATGAGCTTCACGCCGCGTTCGTGCGCCTGGTGGTAGGGGCGGGCGCCCTTGAAGGAGGGCAGGAACGAGTGGTGGATGTTGATGGCCATCCCGGCCAGGTCCCGGCACAGCTCGTCCGAGAGGATCTGCATGTAGCGGGCCAGGACCACCAGCTCGATGTCGAACTGGGCGATCAGGTCGCGCAGCCGGTCCTCCGCGGCCTCCTTGGAGTCCCGGCTCGAGGGGTCCTTGGAGACGGGCACGTGGATGAAGGGCACGCCGTAGAAGGAGGCGAGCGGCTGCAGGTCCAGGTGGTTCGAGACCACCACGGGGATCTCGATGGGCAGGGTGCCGGCGCGCTGCTGGAAGAGCAGGTCGTTGAGGGTGTGCCCGTCCTTGGAGCACATCACGAGGGTGCGCATGCGGTGCGCCGCGTCCCACAGGCCCATGCGCATGCCGAACTCCTCGCGCACCGGCGCGAGCGCCTGCTCGATGTCCTCCCGCACGGCCGGGGTCACGAACTCCACGCGCATGAAGAAGTCGCCGGTGTCCGGGGAGTCGTACTGCTGCGACTCGGTGATGTCCGCCTCCACGCCCAGCAGGGCGCCCGTCACGGCGTGCACGATGCCCTTGCGGTTCGTGCAGGCCAGCGTGAGCACGCGGGCGTGCTCCGCGCCGGAGGCGGGGGAGGGGCTGGGGGAGAGGGCTGCCGTGTCCATGGCGTCGATGGTAGGCGGTGCCGGCCGCGCGGAACCGCGGGATGACGGGGCTGATCCCTGGTCGGGGGGTCGGGCCCCGTGTCATCCTCAAGACCAGGTTCCCCGCCGCGCGGCGGCGCGGGAAGCACGACGCGGCGCCCGGCCCGGCCGGTCGCCCCAGACGACCGAGGAGCACCCCCATGCCACAGTCCACCCTCTACTGGATCATCGCGGCGACCGGCCGGGCCGG
>NZ_RBLN01000266.1:0-3014 GCF_003989405.1 Micrococcus sp. HSID17227
CGAGGACCTCGCAGCAGTCGCGTACACGCTGAACAACAGGCCCAGGAAGGTCCTGGACTGGAAGACTCCCGCGGAGGTCTTCGCCGAGCAGCTACGCTCGCTCTCAACGCACGGTGTTGCAACGACCGGTTGAACCCGCCCAGTACGTCGCCGTGCGATACACCCAGCGGCTCGCCCAGGCCGGCGCAGTCGCCTCAGTCGGCTCGACGGGGGACTCGTATGACAATTGCCCTCGCGGAGGCGTTCAACTCGCTGTTCAAGGCGGAGCTGATCCGGAACAAGGGGCCATTCAAGTCCATCGAGGGCCTGGAGATCGCGGTCGCGGAGTACATCGACTGGTTCAACCATCGTCGTGTGCACGGCGAGATCGGGATGGTCCCTCCGGTCGAGTTCGAGGACGTCTACCATCATGAGAATCCCGTGCCGGCGCCTGCCGGGGCGGCACTTACGAGCCTCTAACAAACCCGGGGCGATTCAATGCATAGGTCACTCATGTTCCGACCGGCTCGACTCATTCCGAGCGCAGGTGTGCGCTGTTATCGTTCTGACCATGTTCACTCTGTGACGGCATCACTGTGAGTAGCCAACCATCACGAGAGGAACCCCTGTGTCTACTGACCTGCTGACCCTTCACCTGCCGCCTACCCACTCCGCTGACCACGCCCCTGGAAGCCTCGAGCTCCGAGGACTGGACGCGGGGACGGCCGATGACCTGGCCCGGTGCTACCTCGCCGCCTACCCGCCGGGCGTCGCCGCCTCCGACCTGGCCGAAGCGTGGGAGGAGATGGAGGCGACCTTCCGCGGCGACTACGGGGAGCTGCGCGCCGACGCGAGCGCCTCGGCGTGGGTGGACGGCCGCCTGGCCGGGGCGATCATGGTGGTCACCCACTCGATCTGGGACGCGGACCTCGCGGGGCCGTTCATCATTGACCTCTTCACCGATCCCGCCGCGCGCGGGAAGGGGGTCGGGCGCGCCCTGGTGCAGCACGCCGTCGACGTCTGCTCCGCCGCCGGCGACCCCGTCCTGAGTCTGCGCTTCGGCGAGGGCACCTCCGAGGCGGCCCTGGGGATCTACCAGAAACTTGGATTCCAGCCCGTCGATTAGGCAGATTCGGTCGTTTGCGTCGTCCCGAAGACGCGCCAGTGGGCGAAGCCAGTTGGGCCATCCGCTGCAACTCAGCCAGATGCCCAGCCAATGCGCCTGCACCCTGCTTGGTCACCGAGGGCCAGGCGCGGGGATGGCCCTAGAGTGAGCCCATGTCGCGCCCTTTCCCGCCTTCTGCCCGCCCGGGCCCGGTCGAGCCCCGCACCGCTGGCGGCTCACCCGCCTCCGCTAGGCCTGCGTGGATGGGTCCGGCGACACGCACTGCGATCCCCTCCCTCCTGGCGATGTTGGCCCTCCTCGGGGCATTGCAGACCCTCGTCCTCAACCCGCTGGCCGCAGCACCCGCAGACCGTAGCCTCACCCAGATCTATGCTGACTTGGCCCCGCAGGTCAGCGTGTTCGAGCTGGCGGCCTTCCCCGCGCTCGTTTTCTTCGCAGGAATCGGCGGCGCCCTCGTGCTGGGTCGCCTGGCCCGGCGCCGGCCACGGATCGACCCTCTGATGCTCCTGACCATGGGCCTGGGATTGCTTACCGCCGCGGCCCCTGCCTACTGGGTGGCCTCCTTCGGTATGGGATTGGGCCTGGCCGACACCTACATGATCTCCGGGGGCGACCACAGCCCGTGGGCGTGGCCGATCCACCTTGCCAGTACGGCAGCAGCCCTCGGGCTGCTGGTCTGCCTCATCGCACGGTCACGCGGCCTCCGCCATCCCCGCTAAGGCGGAGTCGTTCCCTTGACCCCGGCGCTCTGCAACTGACTCGACAGATTCGGTCGTTTGTGACCAGGAGGATCCCCGCCGCATCCGTGGACACCAAACGAATCCCTCCCACGTCCACACCGCCTGCCCTGCCCGCGCCTGGCGCGGCCGCATCCTCGGGCCCCTGCGCCCCGGAAAGCACCGTTCCCTCATCAACGACCGTCGACGAACCACCCGCTGATGACCTCCACGTCCACCCCCGCCGGCAGAACCGGTGCGCCGCCCGAGACAATCTCCGCACAGGCCCAGTAGAGGGCCCAGTAGTCGCCCGGGACCTCTCCCGAACTGTCGGCTCGGCCGTCCACGAAATAGCGGTGCCGCCAGGGCCCATGCTCAGCAGTCCGACCCCGGAGGATGACCCTGGGGCCGACCAGTCGTTGCACGGCCTCGTCGATGGCCAAGAGAAGGTCCTCGGAACCGGCGTCGCAAGCGTCGCACCCGCAGTCCGGATGGAGGGCGTAGAAACTCTCCACCTCGCCCGCAGACAGTGCGACCGCAGGAACGGGCCCGTCCATCTCGAGAACCCACATCGGCACCGCACCAGAGCGGCCCGCCGGCGGATCAATGCGCAAAACGCGGTCGACGGGCCGAGGACGCGCATCAGAGGGCCAGCCCTCTGGCCGGACCTCCCGGATGTTCTCTTCGAACACCGTGGCCCCCGCTTCCTGGAGCACATCCGCCCACAGACGGGCCCTTGCCGGGACGATCCGGTACCGCTGCGGCTCGGTGACCGTGGAGTACTCCTCGCCGCGTCGCTCTCGGTGGGCCTGCGGGTCCGGCCAGGAAGGAAGGCCCAGGGCCTCATAGCGTCGGGCAACCTCGCCGCGCATCATGTGCAGGTTCTCCATGGACCGAGCGTAGGGGCCAGGGCGCTGAAGCAGCAGATAACCGGAGAGCACACCACCCCGTCAGGACCGCACCCGGCCGAATCCATCATGTAGGTCGCAGACTCCTTGCCTCGTCTCCTCCTAGGAGCATTCACGCCAGCTCAAACGGTCGTTTGTGGCGAGGGACCCCGCCATGCGGTCAAGCCCCTCGTGATGGTGTAGCGGTCTGATCCTTCATGGGGGTCAGGCGCTGAGGCCGAGGGTGAGTTCGGTGTCGGGGTCCACCTCGTCTCCGGTGTTGGTCACGGTGGTGAGCCTGCAGCG
>NZ_RBLN01000267.1:0-2839 GCF_003989405.1 Micrococcus sp. HSID17227
TGACGTCGGGCGCGGGCTGACCCTGGCCCCCGAGCCGGGCGTGCGTCCGGTCGACGTCGTCCGCACGTGGGAACGGCTGGGGGTGGACCCCGGACGGGTGGGCGACGTCGGCCTCACGGCGGCGGGGTCGCACGACCCCGCCGTGCTCCGCACTCTGCGGCGGGACGCGGAGGAGCTGGCCGCACGGCTCGCCGAACTGCGCGGCTGAGCCGGCGCCCCGACGGGCGCCGGCGACCTTCGGCGTCGTCCGCCGTGGACGGGCCCGCCCGGCGGGTATCATCGGGCTGATCCTGAAAATTTCCTGTGCCCGGGGCCGGTCCCGCTCGCGGCGCCGGGGGGAGCGCTGACGAGGAGGTCAGGATGGGCAAGGCCAAGATCCTGGTGGTGGACGACGACGAGGCGCTGGCCGAGATGATCGGCATCGTCCTGCGCAATGACGGCTTCGAGCCGGCGTTCGCCGCGGACGGCACCTCCGCACTGCCCGCGTTCCACCGCGAGCGCCCCGATCTCGTGCTGCTGGACCTCATGCTCCCCGGCATCGACGGCATCGAGGTCTGCAGGCTCATCCGAGCCGAGTCGGACGTGCCGATCGTGATGCTCACGGCCAAGTCGGACACGGCGGACGTGGTGCGCGGCCTCGAGTCGGGTGCGGACGACTACGTGCCCAAGCCGTTCAAGCCGGCCGAGCTTGTGGCCCGCGTCCGGGCCCGCCTGCGTGAGGGGGAGGCGAAGCCGGCGGAGGTCCTGCACATCGGGGACCTCGAGATCGATGTGGCGGGCCACCAGGTCACCCGCGGCGGCGTCGGCATCGCCCTCACCCCGCTGGAGTTCGACCTCCTCGTGGCCCTCGCCCGGCGGCCGCGCCACGTCTTCACCCGCGAGATGCTGCTGGAGGAGGTCTGGGGCTACCGGCACCAGGCCGACACCCGGCTCGTGAACGTCCACGTCCAGCGCCTGCGCTCCAAGGTCGAGCCGGATCCCGAGAACCCGTGCGTCGTGCTGACCGTCCGGGGCGTCGGGTACAAGGCCGGCCAGGGCTGAGGGCATGACCGTGTCCGGCCCGGGGGTGAGCGCGGGCCCGGTGGCCGAGGCCGGCGCCGAGCCGGTCGAGCCCGCCGCCGGCCGCCCACGGTCGTGGGTCCCCGGCCCCGCGTGGCGTGCGCTGCGCCGCCGGTGGCGTCGGTCCCTGCGGCTGCGCACGGCGGTGCTCGCGGCCCTGCTCTCGATCCTCGCGGGCCTCGTGGTCGCCGCGTTCCTGACGCAGCAGATCACCCAGGCCCTCTTCGAGGCCCGCTACGAGCAGGTCCAGGCCGAGGCCCGCCGTGGCCTGAGTCAGGTGCGCGAGACGTTCGCGCAGACCACCGCCACGGACGCGCAGAGCACGGACGTGCTGGTGACCCAGACCCTGCGTGCCCTCGAGGGGGACTCGGGCACCACGATCCGCCGCCGCTACTACCTCGCCCCGCTGCCGGACTCCGAGTCCGCGTACGTGGGGACGATCTCCTCCGCCGGTCTCGATCCCGCGGTGATCCCCCAGGAGCTGCAGGACGCGGTCGCCTCCGGGCCGGGCGTGTACGACGCGAGCGTGGCGCTGCCGGACCCCGGCGGCGGCACCCGGCCCGGCCTCGTGTTCGGCGCCCAGGTGGTGCTGCCCCCGGGTGCCACCTACGGGCTCTACCTCGTCTACGACCTCTCGGACGTCCAGAGCTCGCTCGACTCGGTGCTCGGGGTGCTGCTGGTGTTCGGCGTCGGATTCCTGGTGATCAACGTGCTGGTCTCGTGGTGGGTCTCGCGGCGTGTGACCCGGCCCGTGCAGCAGGCGGCCCGGGCGGCCGAGTCCCTCTCGAGCGGTAACCTGGCCGTGCGGATGCCGGTCGACGGTGAGGACGAGATGGCCCGCCTGGGCATGTCCTTCAACCGGATGGCGGACAGCATCCAGGACCAGATCGGCCAGCTCGCCCAGCTGTCCCAGATGCAGCAGCGGTTCGTCTCGGACGTCTCCCATGAACTGCGCACGCCGCTGACGACCGTGCGGATGGCGGCCGACGTGCTGTACGGCTCGCGTGAGGACTTCGACCCGGTCAGCCGACGCTCGACCGAGCTGCTCTACCACCAGGTGGACCGCTTCCAGGCCATGCTCGCGGACCTGCTGGAGATCACCCGGTTCGACGCCGGCGCCGCCACCCCCGCCCTCGAGGCCACGGACATGCTCGAGCTGGCCCGCGACGTCGTGCTCACCTCTCAGCCGCTGGCCGATCAGATCGGCGTGCCCGTGTACATGGTGCCCATGGACCGGGACCGCGCCGACGGCCACGTCGCCTGGGTCGACCCGCGGCGGATCGAACGGATCCTGCGCAACCTGGTGAACAACGCGATCGAGCACGCCGAGGGCCGGCCGGTGGACGTGCTCGTGGCGGCCGACGAGGAGGCCGTCACGTTCGCCGTCGTGGACCACGGCATCGGCATGAGCCCCGAGCAGGTGCAGCGCGTGTTCGACCGGTTCTGGCGGGCCGACCCCTCACGCAAGCGCACCACCGGCGGGTCCGGACTGGGTCTGGCGATCGCCGCCGAGGACACCCGGCTGCACGGCGGCCGGCTCGAGGCGTGGGGCGAGCTGGGGGAGGGGTCCACCTTCATGGTGACCCTGCCGCGGGAGCCGCGCCCGGCCGTGCAGGGCGCGGAGGCCCCGGAACCGATCGGCCGCTCCGTGCTGCCCATCCCGCCCCGCTACAGCACGGCGGACCGCCGGTACGCCGATGACCTGTCCCGGCCCGTCCCGCAGGAGGCGGACGCCGACGCCGTCGGCACGGTCGCGGATGTCACCGCGGCGGCCGCGTCC
>NZ_RBLN01000026.1:0-16726 GCF_003989405.1 Micrococcus sp. HSID17227
TGGGGCGCCCGGGGCCCCGGTGTCCCACATGGTGGACATTCGGCGTGTCACAGAACGTCCGGTTCCGCACAGTGGGACGTCGCGCCCGGTAGCGTCTCTTCCACCTCGGGGCCGTCGGCCCCGAGCGTCGGGGCCAGCGCCGTCCCCGTCCGAGCCCCTGCTCTCCGGAAAGGACGGCACCATGCCCGTGGCATCCTCGCCCGCCTCGGCCCCCCGCGCGGGGGGACCGGTGGATCCCTTCGTCCGCTATGCGGACGTCCCCGCCGCCCAGGGCCTCTACGACCCGTCCCGGGAGACCGAGAACTGCGGCCTCGCCGTCATCGCCACCCTGCGGGGCACCCCGGGCCACGACATCGTCCAGCACGCGCTGACCGCCCTGCGCGCGCTCGAGCACCGCGGGGCGGTGGGCGCCGACGAGGGCACCGGCGACGGCGCCGGCCTGCTGACCCAGATCCCCGACGAGCTGTTCCGTGCCGTCGTCGACGCCGAGCTGCCCCCCGTGGGCGAGTACGTCGCCGGCACCGCCTTCCTGCCGCCCGTCGACGGCGAGCGCGCCGAGGCGAAGGAGGCCGTCGAGCGGCTGGCCGAGGAGGAGGGGCTGCAGGTCCTGGCGTGGCGCGAGGTGCCCACCGACCCCTCGGCCCTGGGCGTCGGCTCCCGGGCGGCCATGCCCGCGTTCGAGCAGCTGTTCCTGTCCCTGGCGGACGGTCAGGACGGCACCGAGCCGGGGCAGTCGCTGGACGTGCGGGCGTGGCGGGTGCGCCGCCGCGCCCAGTCCCGCGCCGGCGTCTATTTCCCCTCGCTCTCGTCCCAGACGATCGTCTACAAGGGCATGCTGACGACGGCCCAGCTGGAGCCGTTCTACCCGGACCTCTCCGACGAGCGGTTCACCACCCGGCTGGGCGTGGTCCACTCGCGGTTCTCCACCAACACGTTCCCCTCGTGGCCGCTGGCCCAGCCGTTCCGCACCATCGCGCACAACGGCGAGATCAACACGGTCAAGGGCAACCGCAACTGGATGCGCGCCCGTCAGGGCCAGCTCAAGCACCCGATGCTCGGCGAGGTCCCCGAGGACCTGTTCCCGCTGATCAGCCCCATCGGCTCGGACTCGGCCTCCTTCGACGAGGTCGCGGAGCTGCTCATGCTCTCCGGGCGCCCGCTCACCCAGGCGATCATGATGATGATCCCGGAGGCGTGGGAGAACCACGCGACCATGGACCCGGCCCGCCGCGCCTTCTACCAGTACCACTCCATGCTCATGGAGCCCTGGGACGGACCGGCCGCCGTCGCCTTCTCCGACGGCACCCAGGTGGGCGCCGTGCTGGACCGCAACGGCCTGCGCCCCGCCCGCTGGTGGGTCACCGACGACGGCCTCGTCGTCCTGGCCTCCGAGGTCGGCGTCGTGCCGATCGAGCCCTCGGCGGTGGTGCGCAAGGGGCGCGTGGCCCCGGGGCGCATGTTCCTCGTGGACACCGAGCAGGGCCGGATCATCGGCGACGACGAGATCAAGGCCGAGGTCGCCTCCGCCCAGCCGTGGGAGGACTGGGTGCGCCAGAACCTCCTGGACCTGGAGTCGCTCCCCGAGCGCGAGCACGTCCGCCACACCTCCGAGTCGATCCTGCAGCGTCAGCGCATCTTCGGGTACACCTCGGAGGAGCTGCGCATCCTCGTCGGGCCGATGGCCCAGACGGGCGCCGAGCCGCTCGGTGCGATGGGCACGGACACGCCCATCGCCGTCCTCGCCAAGCGGCCCCGGCTGCTCTTCGACTACTTCGTGCAGTCCTTCGCCCAGGTGACGAACCCGCCGCTCGACGCGATCCGCGAGGAGCAGGTGACCTCGATGCGCACCGCGATCGGCCCGCAGGGCAACGTGCTCTCCCTCGAGCAGGTGCGCACCCGCCAGGTCGACGTCCCGTTCCCCGTGATCGACAACGACCAGCTGGCCCGCATCCAGCACCTGCGCGACGCCGACGGCACCCGCCTGACCCTCAAGGTGAACGGCGTGTACCGGGTGGCCGGAGGCGTCGAGGAGCTCCGCGCCCAGCTGAAGGCGATCTGCGAGCAGGTCTCGGCCGCCGTCAACCGCGGCGTGGAGTACGTGGTGCTGTCCGACCGCGGCGCCACCGCCCAGTGGGCGCCGATCCCGTCCCTGCTGCTGACCTCCGCCGTGCACCACCACCTGCTGGCCTCGGCCAACCGCACCAAGAGCTCGCTGATCGTCGAGGCGGGCGACGTGCGCGAGGTCCACCATGTGGCCGTCCTGCTCGGCTACGGGGCCTCCGCGGTCAACCCGTACCTGGCCATGGAGTCCGCCGAGGAGCTCGTGCGCACGGGGGAGGTCTCGGGCGTCACCGCCGAGCAGGCCGTGGCGAACCTGATCAAGGCGCTCGGCAAGGGCGTCCAGAAGATCATGTCCAAAATGGGCATCTCCACGGTCGCCTCCTACACCGGCGCCCAGACGTTCGAGGCGCTCGGCCTGTCCCGGCGCTTCGTGGACCGCTACTTCGTGGGCACCACGAGCCCGCTCGACGGCGTGGGCATCGACGTCGTCGCCGCCGAGATCCAGGCGCGCCACGAGTTCGCGTATCCGCCGGACGGCAACGACATCAACCCGTACCGCGAGCTCGAGGTGGGCGGCGAGTACCAGTGGCGGCGCGAGGGCGCGCCGCACCTGTTCAACCCCGAGACCGTGTTCCGCCTCCAGCACTCCACGCGGGAGCGGCGCTACGACGTCTTCAAGGACTACACGCGTCGCGTGGACGACCAGGCGGAGGAGCTCATGACCCTGCGCGGGCTCATGCGCCTGCGTACGGGCGAGCGGCCGCCGGTGCCCGTCTCCGAGGTGGAGCCCGTCGAGTCGATCGTGCGCCGCTTCTCCACCGGCGCGATGTCCTACGGCTCCATCTCGCAGGAGGCGCACGAGACCCTCGCGATCGCCATGAACCGCCTCGGCGCCCGCTCGAACTCGGGCGAGGGCGGCGAGGACCCCGAGCGCCTGCTGGACCCGGAGCGCCGCTCGAAGATCAAGCAGATCGCCTCGGGCCGGTTCGGCGTCACCAGCCTGTACCTGGCCACCGCGACCGACCTGCAGATCAAGATGGCCCAGGGCGCCAAACCCGGCGAGGGCGGCCAGCTGATGGGGACCAAGGTGTACCCGTGGGTCGCCCGCACGCGGCACTCGACCCCGGGCGTCTCCCTGGTGTCGCCGCCGCCGCACCACGACATCTACTCGATCGAGGACCTGGCGCAGCTGATCCACGACCTCAAGCGGGCCAACCCGACCGCGCGGGTCCACGTCAAGCTCGTCTCCGAGTCCGGCGTGGGCACGGTGGCCGCGGGCGTCGCCAAGGCGCGCGCCGACGTCGTGCTCATCTCCGGCCACGACGGCGGAACGGGCGCCTCCCCGCTGAACTCCCTCAAGCACGCGGGCACCCCGTGGGAGATCGGCCTGGCCGAGGCGCAGCAGACGCTCATGCTCAACGGCCTGCGCGAGCGCGTCACCGTCCAGGTGGACGGGCAGCTCAAGACCGGCCGGGACGTCGTGATCGCCGCACTGCTCGGGGCCGAGGAGTTCGGCTTCGCGACCGCCCCGCTCGTGGTCTCCGGCTGCATCATGATGCGCGTGTGCCACCTGGACACGTGCCCCGTGGGCGTGGCCACCCAGAACCCCGAGCTGCGCGCGCGCTTCACGGGCAAGCCCGAGTTCGTCGTCAACTTCTTCGAGTTCATCGCGCAGGAGGTCCGCGAGCTGCTCTCGCAGCTGGGCTTCCGCACGCTCGACGAGGCGATCGGCCACCGCGAGCTGCTCGACGTGGACGCGGCCCTGCACCACTGGAAGTCCGAGGGCCTGGACCTCTCGGGCATCCTCGCGGACCCCTCCGTCGGCCGGCGTCCGGGCCACGAGGACGCGCCCATGCGCCGCACCACCGAGCAGGACCACGACCTCGCCTCCCACATCGACCACCGGTTCATCGCCCGGCTGGGGGACACGCTCACGACGGGCACGCCCGTCGTGATGGACGAGGCCGTCGTGAACACGGACCGGTCCGTGGGCACGCTGCTGGGCTACCACGTCACGAGCACGCGGCTCGCCGACGAGCTGGACGACGACACGATCACCGTGCGCCTGACGGGCGAGGCCGGCCAGTCCCTCGGCGCCTTCCTGCCCGCCGGCGTCACCCTGCGGCTCTCGGGCGACGCCAACGACTACGTCGGCAAGGGCCTGTCGGGGGGACGCGTGATCGTCCGCCCCGACGCCGAGGCCCCGTTCGTGGCCGAGGAGAACACCGTGGCCGGCAACGTGATCGGCTACGGCGCCACCTCGGGCCAGCTGTTCCTGCGCGGCCGCGTGGGGGAGCGGTTCCTCGTGCGCAACTCCGGCGCCACCGCGGTGGCCGAGGGCATCGGCGACCACGGCCTGGAGTACATGACCGGCGGTGAGGCGCTGATCCTCGGCGAGACCGGCCGCAACCTCGCCGCCGGCATGTCCGGCGGGCGGGCCTGGGTGCTGGACCTGGACCGGGAGGACCTGAACCCACTCGCCGTCCGCGAGGACGCCCTGATCCTCGAGGCGCCGTCCGCGCAGGACCGGCTGCGGATCGCCGAGCTGCTGGAGCTGCACCGCGCGGAGACGGGCTCCGCCGTCGCCGCCGCGCTGCTCGCCGACCTGCGGGCCGGCGGGGACGCCGCCGACGCCGCGTGGGACCGCTTCACGACCGTCCTGCCCCGGCAGTACGACCTCGTGCTGCGCACCCGTCAGGCCGCGACGGCCGAGGGACTCGACCCGGACGGGGAGGCCGTCTGGGACCGACTGCTGGAGGTGACCCGTGGCTGATCCGCGCGGATTCCTGAAGAACCGGGAGCGCGTCGAGCGCCCCACGCGTCCGGTGCCGGTGCGCATCATGGACTTCAAGGACGTGTACGTCCGCCAGGACGAGGCGATCGTGCGCACCCAGGCCGGCCGGTGCATGGACTGCGGCATCCCGTTCTGCCACTCCGGGTGCCCGCTGGGCAACCTCATCCCGGAGTGGAACGACCTGGTCCGGCGGGGACGCTGGGCCGAGGCCGCCGCGCGACTGCACTCGACCAACAACTTCCCCGAGGTCACCGGGCGGATCTGCCCCGCCCCGTGCGAGGACTCCTGCACCCTGGGCATCAACCAGCCCGCGGTCACCATCAAGCAGACCGAGGTGGCGATCGCGGAGCAGATCTTCGACAACGACTGGCTCGAGCCGGTCGTGCCGGCCCGCCTGAACGGCCACACCGTGGCCGTCGTCGGCTCGGGCCCGGCGGGACTGGCCGCGGCGCAGCAGCTCACCCGCGCCGGCTTCACCGTGGTGGTCTACGAGCGCGACGAGCGCCTCGGCGGCCTGCTGCGGCTGGGCATCCCGGACTTCAAGCTGGAGAAGGACGTCCTGGACCGGCGCCTGGCGCAGATGGAGGCCGAGGGCACCCGGTTCCGCACCGGCGTGGAGATCGGCGTCGACCTGCCCTGGGACCAGCTCAAGGCCCGCTTCGACGCCGTGATCGTGGCGACCGGCGCCCCCGTGGCCCGCGAGCTGCCCGTCCCCGGCCGCGGCCTCGACGGGATCCACCTCGCCATGGACTACCTCGTGCAGTCCAACCGCGCGGTCGCCGGCGACGAGGTCCCGGACCAGATCTCCGCCGAGGGGCGCCACGTGGTGATCCTCGGCGGCGGCGACACGGGCGCGGACTGCATCGGCACCGCGCACCGCCAGGGGGCGGCGTCCGTGACGACGCTGGCGATCGGCCAGCAGCTGCCGGTCGAGCGCCCCGTCCACCAGCCGTGGCCCACGATCCCCAAGGTCCACCAGCAGACCACGGCCGACGCCGAGGGCGGCGCCCGCGCGCACCTTGCCTCCACGGTCGAGTTCCTCGGCGACGAGCACGGCCGCGTGCGCGCCCTGCGCGTGGCGGAGACCGAGTACCGCGAGGACGGCACGCGCGGGCCCAAGGCGGGCACCGAGCGCGAGGTCCAGGCGGACCTGGTGCTGCTGGCGCTGGGCTTCACCGGCATCGAGGAGGGGCTGCTCACGCAGCAGCTCGGCGTGCACGTGACACGCGGGCTCGTGGCCCGGAAGGACGGGTACGAGACCGACGAGCCGGGCGTGTTCGCGTGCGGCGACGCCGGGCGCGGCGCCTCCCTGGTGGTCTGGGCCATCGCCGAGGGGCGTGCGTGCGCGCAGGAGGTCGACGAGTCGCTCGAGCGCTGGTCCCGACTGCCGCACCCCGTGGACCCGGACGACCGCGGCCTCGTCCTCGGCTGAGTCCTCCGTCTCATCTTCCGACGCCACGCGGGCCCGCCCTCCACCGAGGGCGGGCCCGCCCCCTATCGTGGGTCGCATGCGACACGCGAAGATCATCGCCACCTTTGGGCCCGCCACCGACTCCGACGAGACCACCCGCGCCATCATCCGCGCGGGGGCGGACGTCGTCCGCCTCAACATGAGCCACGGCGACCACGCGGTGCATGAGACGTCCTACGAGCGGGTGCGTCGGCTGAGCGTGGAGGAGCGGCGCCCGGTCGCGATCTTCGCGGACCTCCAGGGCCCCAAGATCCGCCTCGGCCGCTTCACCGACGGCCCGCATCTGCTCGAGAGGGGCGATCGGATCACCATCACCACCCGGGACGTGCCCGGGACCCGCGAGCTGGTCGGCACCACCCACAAGGGGCTGCCCGGGGACGTCGCCCCCGGTGACGTGCTCCTGGTGGACGACGGCAAGGTGCGCCTGCGCGCCGTCGAGGTCACGGACACGGACGTGCTGGCCGAGGTCGAGGTGCCGGGCATGGTCTCGGACAACAAGGGGATCAACCTGCCCGGCGTGGCGGTGAACGTGCCGGCCCTGTCCGAGAAGGACGAGCGGGACCTGCGCTGGGCGCTGCGCACCGGCGTGGACATGGTGGCGCTGTCCTTCGTGCGGGACGCCGCGGACGTGGACCGGGTGCACGAGATCATGGACGAGGAGGAGCGCCGGGTCCCGGTCATCGCCAAGATCGAGAAGCCCCAGGCGGTGGAGAACCTCGAGGCCATCGTGGACGCGTTCGACGCCATCATGGTGGCCCGCGGCGACCTCGGCGTGGAGCTGCCGCTCGAGGACGTGCCCGTGGTGCAGAAGCGCGCAGTGGACCTCGCCCGCCGCTGGGCGAAGCCGGTCATCGTGGCCACGCAGGTGCTCGAGTCGATGATCGACAGCCCGCGCCCGACGCGCGCCGAGGCCTCGGACTGCGCCAACGCCGTGCTCGACGGCGCGGACGCCGTCATGCTCTCGGGCGAGACCTCGGTGGGCGCGTATCCGGTCGAGACGGTCCAGACGATGGCCCGGATCATCGAGTCCACCGAGACCCACGGCCTCGAGCTCATCCACCCGCTCGGCTCGCGTCCCCGCACGCGCGGCGGCGCGATCACCCGGGCCGCCGTCGAGGTCGCGAACCAGCTCGAGATCCCGTTCCTCGCCACGTTCACCGAGTCCGGCGACTCGGCCCGTCGGCTCAGCCGCCTGCGGCCGCGTCAGCCGATCTACGCGTTCACCCACCACGAGCACACGCACAACATCCTGTGCCTGACCTGGGGCGTCTACCCGAAGATGGTCCCGTTCCAGGACTCCACGGACAAGATGACCCTCCAGGTGGAGCAGTCGCTCACATCGGAGGGCATCGCCCAGCACGGCGACCTCGTGGTCATCGCCGCCGGGTCCCCTCCCGGGGCCGTGGGCTCCACGAACACGCTGCGCGTGCACCGCGTGGGCGACGACGCCGCGGGCGGCTCGTCCGCCGCCTCGCCGCAGACGCGCGAGCCGGTCGGCTTCTGGCCGGCCCGCTCCCCGCTCTGACGAGCGCGCGGGCGCCGCTCAGCCGACCTGGTCGATGACGGCCTGCGCGACCTCCCGCATGGTCAGGCGCCGGTCCATGGAGGTCTTCTGGATCCAGCGGAAGGACTCGGCCTCGGTCAGGCGCATCCGCTCCTGGAGCAGCGCCTTGGCCCGGTCCACGATCTTGCGGGTCTCCAGGCGGTCGCCCAGGTCCCGCACCTCGGCCTCGAGGCTGCGCAGCTCGTCGAAGCGGGCCACGGCCAGTTCGATGGCGGGGACCAGGTCGGCCTCGGTGAAGGGCTTGACCACGTAGGCCATGGCCCCGGCGGTCCGGGCGCGCTCCACCAGCTCGCGCTGGCTGAAGGCGGTCAGCATGACCACGGGGGCGAGCCGTTCCCCGGCGATCTCGCCCGCAGCCGCGATGCCGTCCATCACGGGCATCTTCACGTCCATCACCACGATGTCCGGGCGGTGCTCGCGCACGGCCTCGACGGCGGCGCGGCCGTCGCCGGCCTCGGCGACCACCCGGTAGCCCGCCCCGGTGAGCACCTCCACCAGGTCGAGGCGGATGAGGGTCTCGTCCTCGGCGACGACGGCCCGCAGGCCGGTCTCCTCGGGAGGCGTCAGCGTGGACACGGCAGCTCCTTCGCGCGGGCCGGGACGGCGTCGGTGCGGCGCCGCTGGTGGTCCACCAGGCTACCGTGCGCGATGAGTGCGGCGCGGGCGCGGCGGCGGTGACCCCCCCGCCGGAAGGCCGGGGACGCCGGGTCGGGGCGCTGATAGGGTGATCGAGTCCCGCCTCCGGGCGGCACTGCCCGAATGGTGGAATCGGTAGACACGCCGCACTCAAAATGCGGTGCCGAGAGGCGTGTGGGTTCGAGTCCCACTTCGGGCACCGTCGGCGCGCGGCCACCCGCCGTGGGCGCCGTGTCCGTGACCGATCGACCCGAGATGAGTGGTGTCCTGTGCTCCTGACCAGCCTCCTGCTGACCCTCCTCTCGGTGGTGGCGGCCGTCCCGGCCTCCCGGGCGCTGGGCAGGGACGCGGGCTGGGTCCTGGCCGCACCCCTGCTGGCCGCGGCCGGCGTGCTGATCGCGGCGTGGACGGGCGACGTCCGGACGGAGCACCATCCGTGGATCCCCGCGGTCGGGGTGGACCTCGACCTCCGGCTGAACGGCCTGGCCCTGGTGTTCGCCATGATCGTCCTCGTCATCGGCGCCGCGATCCTCGCCTACTCCAGCCGGTACCTCAGTCGGGACCGCACGGAGAGCCGACCCGGCTCCTTCTACCTGCTGATGACCGCGTTCGCGGCGTCGATGCTGCTGCTGGTGCTCGCCGACAACATCGTGGTCCTCTTCGTCGCGTGGGAGTTCACCTCCTTCACCTCCTTCTTCCTCATCGGGCGCTCGGGGGACCATGCCCGCGACCCCGCGATCCGGACCCTGCTCGTGACCGTGGGCGGCGGCCTCGCGCTGCTGGCCGCCGTCGCCCTCATGGCCGTGCGGACCGGCACTGCCTCGCTGTCCGGGGTGTTGGCCTCGGACGTGTGGTCCGAGGCGGGCTTCACCACCACGGTCGCCGTCCTGCTGGCGGTGGCCGCGTTCACCAAGTCCGCCCAGTTCCCGTTCCAGGCGTGGCTGCCGGACTCCATGGTGGCCATCTCCCCGGTCTCCGCCTACCTGCACGCCGCGGCGATGGTCAAGGCCGGCATCTTCCTGCTGCTGGTGTTCAGCCCGGTCCTGGCCGGGAACCCGGTGTGGTCCGCGCTGTTGATCGGCTCGGGCCTCATCACGGCCCTGCTGGGCGCCGTCTCCGCGATCCGTCGCCACGACCTCAAGGGTCTGCTGGCCTACTCCACGATGAGCCAGTTGGGCCTGCTGGTGACCGCCATCGGCATCGGCACCCCCGTCGCGCTTACCGCGGCGATCGTGCACACCGTGGCGCACGCGCTGTTCAAGTCGGCGCTGTTCATGCTGATCGGCGTGGTCGACCACGAGGCCGGCACCCGCGACCTGCGAGAGCTCGCGGCCCGCCACGTGCGCATGCCGGTCACCGGCACGGCGATCGCCGTCGCCGCCCTGTCGATGGCGGGCATCCCGCCGCTGTTCGGCTTCATCTCCAAGGAGGGCCTGGTCGAGGCCGCTCTCGGGACCCCCGGTCCCGCATGGCTCCCCGTCCTCGTCACCGCCGGCATCGCCCTGACCTCCGTGTTCACCGTGGCCTACTCCGGCCGTCTCGTGCTCGGCGCCCTGGGCCTCTGGGGTCCAAGCCCGGACGGGGCCGCCCATTCGTGGCCGACCGGCCGGGAGGACGAGGTCCACGAGGCTCCTGCCACCTTCTGGGGCGTGCCCGTGCTGGCCGCGGCCGCGGGCGTGGCCCTGGGCCTGCTGCCCGGTGTGCTGGACACCCCCGTCTCCTACGCGGCCGAGGCCGCCTCCGGCGCGGAGGTGCACGCGCACCTGGCGCTGTGGCACGGCGTGAACACGGCCCTGCTCGTCTCCGCCGCCATCATCGTGCTCGGTCTGCTGCTGGTGGCCTTGCGCCGCCCGGTGGAGCGCGTGGCCTCCCACGCCGCCCTGCCGTTCTCCGCCCTGGATGCGGTGGACGAGGTTCGGCACCGGCTGATCGGCGTCGGCGCGGTCGTCTCGCGCGCCTCCGGCACCCTGGCTCCCCGCCCCCACCTCCTCATCCCCGCCCTGGTCCTGGGGCTCCTCGCCGTGGCCGGTGTCGCCACGATCGAGGATTTGCCCGCCGTCGTCGGCCAGCCCTCGCGCTGGCACGACTGGGTGCTGGTCGTCCTGGTGGGTGCCGGCGTGATCGCCACCATCCGCGCCAAGACGCGCATCGCCGCCATGGTGGTGGTCGGCGTCGTAGGGTTCGGCATGACCCTGTGGTTCCTCACCCTCGGCGCCGTGGACGTGGCCCTGACCCAGCTGATGGTCGAGGTGCTCACGGTGTGCGTCATGGTGCTGCTGCTGCGCCGCCTGCCCGCCCGCTTCAGCGACGAGCCGACCCCGCGCAGGATGCAGGCGGTCCTCGCCGCCTCCGTCGCCGGCGTCGCCGCGACCCTGGGCGTGCTCGCGTTCACCGGCCGCTCCAGCATGTCGGAGATCGCCCACTTCTACCTGACCCAGAGCTATGCCCAGGCTGGGGGGACCAACGTGGTGAACGTGATCCTCGTGGACTTCCGCGCCGTGGACACGTGGGGCGAGATGACCGTGCTCGGGGCGACGGCGCTGACCATCGCGGCCCTGTTGCTCAACCGTCGGCCGACGCCTCCACAGCCCTCCGCCGTGGACATGCGCTCCCCACTCGCCCACGTGCGCGAGAACCTCGTCCACATCCGGGTGTTCGGCCGTGTCTTCGGCGTGCTGATCATCCTGCTGTCCGCGTTCCTGCTGCTGCGCGGGCACTACGAGCCCGGCGGCGGCTTCATCGCCGCACTGGTCGCCGGTGCCGGCTACGCCCTGCTCTACCTGGCCGCCGACTCGGACACGGCCCCAGAGTTGCGGTGGCCGTACCTGGCCTTCATCGGCTCGGGCATCGCCGTCGGCACCGCGACGGGGATCGTCGGTTACCTCACCGGCAAGGGCTTCCTCGGAGCCGCGGGAGTGAAGGTCCTGGACTACGGGCTCTCCACCACGCTCGCGTTCGACATGGGCGTGTACCTGGCCGTGATCGGCCTGATCGTGGCCGCGTTCTCCCTGCTCGGCCCCGAGCGGCCGGGTGAGGACCCGCTCCGCGCCTCGAGCCGTGACCCCGGCGTCGCGCCGGCGGCCCCGTCCTCCGATCCCTCGGCCCCGACCACCACGACTGCACGAGAGGAGGTCACCCGATGACCGTCGCCCTTACCGTGGGACTTCTGACCTTCGGCGCGTTCTACCTGTTCTCCAAGCGCGAGCTGCTGCGCGTGATCCTCGGCATGGTCCTGCTGGGCCACGCCGCCAACCTGGCCATCATCGCCGCGGGCGGCACCGACCGCCGCGGGCTGCCCTTCGCGGGGACCTCAGACGTCGAGGTGCAGGCCGATGCCCTGCCGCAGGCCTTCGTCCTGACCGCTATCGTGATCGCCTTCGCGATCACCGTGCTGCTGCTCGCGCTGGCCGTCACCGGGCGCGCGGACGACGCGGTGGCCTCGCCGGGGGAGACCCGCGACTCCCTGGAGCAGGCCGCCGCCGACGCACGCTTCCCGCGCGAGGAGCGGCACGCCGCGGCCGGCCGGATCGCGCAGCACTACGCCGGCCAGGGCCCGGAGGTGCGTCGATGAGCGCCGTCCCGCTGGGCCAGCTGCTGCCCCTCTTCGCCGCCGTCCCGCTGCTGTCCGCCGGTCTGCTCGTGCTGGCGGGGGAGCGTCCCCGCCTCCACCGGGCAGTCCTGTTCGCGGTGCTCGGACTCGTCACCACCGGCGGGCTGGCCCTGGGCGTCCACGCCCTCGACGGGTCCGTGCTCGCCACCTCGCTGGGCGGCTGGCCCGGGGGCATCGGGATCGGCTTCGCAGCGGACATGCTGTCCGCCCTGATGCTCGTGCTCACGAGCGCCCTCACGATCGTGGGCGCGGCGTTCGCCTACGGCTCCCGCGTCGCTAACTCCCAGTTCTTCGCCCCGCTGCTCCTGATCCTCATCGGCGGAGTCAACGGCGCCCTGCTGACGGCGGACCTGTTCAACCTGTTCGTGTTCATCGAGGTCATGTTGGTGCCCAGCTACGGCCTCTACGTCCTCTCCGCCAACCGCCGTGAGCCCCTGCGCCGAGTGGACGGGGCGCGGCTGTACGTCACCCTCAACCTGCTAACCTCCACGATCCTTCTGGTCGGCGTCGGCTTCGTCTACGGGCTGACCGGCTCGGTGAACCTCGCGATGCTCGCCGGGTCCGCCGCGGCGGACCCACGCATCGCGATCGCCGCGGGCATGGTGCTGTTCGCACTGTCCATTAAGGCCTCGGTGGCCCCGCTGCACGGCTGGCTGGCCTGGGCGTACTCCTCGACCTCCCCGGCGGTGACGGCCCTCTTCGCCGCCCTGCACACCAAGGTCGCCGTGTACGGGCTCTACCGGATCTACTCCGTCATGTACGACGGCGATGCGCGTCTGCTGCCGCTCATCCTGGTCCTGTCCCTCGCCACCCTCGTGGTGGGTGCGCTCGCCTCGGTCGGTGAGCACGGTGTGCGCGCCGTGTTGTCGTGGCAGATGGTGAGCGGCATCGGCGGCATCCTCGTCGGACTCGGGCTCTCCACGCGCCTGGGTCTCGCGGCGGGCCTGTTCTACCTCGTGCACCACATGGTGGCGATGGGCTGCCTCCTGATGGCGGCCGGCGCGATCGAGGTGCGCTACGGCACCGGCCGTCTCGCGGACCTGCAGGGCCTGGCCCGGCGCGAGCCGCTGATCGCCGTCGCCTTCTTCGTGGGCCTGCTCTCCCTGGTCGGCATCCCGCCCTTCTCCGGGTTCGTGGGCAAGCTCATGCTCGTCAGCGCCGGCCTGGACGCCGGCCGCGGTGTCACCGCTGCGCTGGTGCTGGGCGCCTCCCTGGTGAGCCTGTGGGCTCTGCTGCGGGTGTGGGACGCCTGGTTCTGGGGCGCTCCGACGGCCCCACACGGGCACCGCGAGCGCCTGGCCACCGCGGCCATGCCCATCGTGGGCCGGGCGGGCTCCGTGCCGTCGCCCTCTGGCCGCGGCTCGAGCACCGACCACGAGCGCACCGAGTCGTGGGCCTCGCAGGAAACCCTCGATCCGCCCACGGGCGTGCTGCCGGTGACCGTGGATCCGGACGAGGACGTCACGCGCTCCCGCATCCCAGGCCGGCTGGCCGCCCCCGCCGTCGTCCTAGCTATGGCCACCCTCGCCCTCGGGCTCGGCGGTCAGGCCCTGTGGACCGTCACCGACCTCGCGGCTCAGGGCCTGATGGACCCCAGCAGGTACATCGAGGCGGTGCTCAACCCATGAGCACCGCACTCCCGCAGCCTCCGGAAGGAGACGCCCCCATGCACACCGTCGCCCCCGCCGACGGGACCGTCGACCTGGCGCCCGGCACGGCCTCCGCCGTGTCCTGGCCTTGGCGGTGGCTCGTGTTCTGGTGCTGGTACGCGTGGGCCCTGGTGACCTCTTCGAAGGCGGTCATCAAGGACCTCGTCACCCCCGGCGTCCAGGCGCGCTCGGGCATCGCCCGCGTGCGCAGCAACTGCCGCACGGACGCCGAGGTCACCCTGCTCTCGGCGCTGATCACCCTGACGCCCGGCACGTTGACGCTGGGCACCCGGCGTGCCGGCGCCGTCGGTGACGAGGACGGTGACCCGGACGCGCGGCGCCTGCTCTACGTGCACGGCCTGTACGCTGACGACGCCGACGCCCTGCGCGCGGAGATCCACGACATGGAGGCGCGCATGCTCCACGCGATGCGGAAGACGGGGGTGGCATGATGCCCTTCGCCTACGACTGGTCCCTGGTGGGGATCGACCTGGCCATCGCGCTGCTGACCGTGTCGGCGCTCGTGTCCGCGTACCGGATCGTGGTGGGCCCGCTCGACGCGGACCGCGCGGTCTCGGGCGACCTGCTCACGTTCAGCGTGCTCGGGATGCTCGTGCTGTTCGGCGTCCGGGCGGACAACCCGTGGACGTTCGACTTGGTCCTGATCGCCGCGGTCGTGGCCTTCCTGTCCGGCATGTCCCTGGCCCGCGCGCTCACGCGCGGCGAGCGTTGAGGAGGTCGCACCCGTGGACGTCGTCCTGACCGCCGCCGGCTCCGTGCTCGTGGTGATCGGAGCCCTTGCGTTCGTCACCGCGGGACTCGGTCTGATCCGGTTCCCCGACCCCTACACCCGCGTCTCCGCCGTGGGCACCGCCGGCGGCGTCGGGATGATCCTGATCGTGGTGGGCGCCCTGCTACTGGCCCCGGGGGTGGCCGCGTTCGTGAAGGTGGCCCTGATCCTGGTGCTGCAGCTGGGCTCGGCCTCGGTGGCCACCATGGCCCTGGGCCGCTCGGCCTACCTCACTGGGGTGCCCATGAATCCGGGGCACTACGACGAGCTCGCCGAGGATACCCCCGGCCGCGAGGGTGGCCGAGCGGCCCCGCGCCTTCCGGACATGGACTGAGGCACGGGCCGGCCCGCCCGGGCGGCGTGCCTCAGCGCGCGTCGAGGAGCATGTTCGTCATGCGCACGGTCGAGAGCCGCCGGCCCTGCTCGTCCGTCATCACCACCTCATGGGTGACGAGGGTGCCGCCCAGGTGGACGGCGGTCGCGGTGCCGGTCACGAGGCCCGAGCGGACGGCCCGGTGGTGCGTGGCGCTGATCTCGACCCCGACGACGTTGCGGTCCGGCCCGGCGTGGATCTTCGCGGCCATCGAGCCCAGGGACTCGGCGAGGACGAGGTGGGCGCCGCCGTGCAGCAGCCCGACGGGCTGCTCGTTGCCCGCCACGGGCAGCGTGGCGACGGCGCGCTCGGCCGTGAGCTCGAGGAAGCGCAGACCCATCTTCTGGGCGAGGGGGCTGATCGCCGCGCCGCCGAGGGCGGTGACAAGCTCGGGCGTCAGACCGGCCTCGGCGCAGGCCGCCTCCAGCTCGGCGGGGCTCAGCTCGGGGGTGACGCCGGGGCGGTACACGCGCTCGGAGGCGGCGGGGGTGGTCTCGGTGTGCTCACTCATGAGCACTAGGCTGGCACACGCGACCGGCGCGCCCCGCGCCGCGCGCCGAGAGGAGACGTGAGCACCCATGGCGGCAGATCCGACCCCAGAGGCCCCGCAGCGGCTGCTGGTCCTGGACGGACACTCGATGGCGTTCCGCGCGTTCTACGCGCTGCCCGCCGAGAACTTCGCCACGGACACGGGCCAGAACACGAACGCCGTGTACGGCTTCACCGCCATGCTCCTGACCATGATCCGGCAGCAGCGGCCCACGCACGTGGCCGTGGCGTTCGACCTCTCCGGGCCCACGTTCCGCTCCGAGGAGTACGGTGAGTACAAGGCGGGCCGCTCCGAGACGCCCGCGGAGTTCGCGGGCCAGATCGAGCTGACCGTGAAGGTCATGGAGGCCCTGGGCATCCCCACGCTCACGCTGGAGGGCTACGAGGCCGACGACATCGTGGCCACGCTGTCCGCGCGCGCCGAGGAGGCGGGGTGGGAGGCCGTCGTCGTCTCCGGTGACAGGGACGCGTTCCAGCTCATCTCCGAGCGCACCACCGTGCTCTACCCCAAGAAGGGCGTCTCCGACATCCCGCCGATGGACGCGGACGCCGTCATGGCCAAGTACGGGGTCGCCCCCGCCCAGTACCCCGAGCTCGCGGCCCTCGTCGGCGAGGCCGCGGACAACCTGCCCGGCGTCCCCGGCGTCGGTCCCGGGTTCGCCGCGAAATGGCTGAAGCAGTACGGGGACCTCGACGGCGTGCTCGCACACGCGCACGAGATCACGGGCAAGAAGGGGGAGGCGCTGCGCGAGCATCTCGAGGACGTGCGCCGCAACCGCCGCCTCAACGCCCTCGTGCGCGACCTCGACCTGCCGATCGGGCTCGAGGCGATGCGGCTCGAGATGCCCGAGCGCGAGCCCGTGGAGGAGCTGTTCGACGCGCTGCAGTTCAACCGCATCCGGGAGCGCGTGTTCGAGGTGTTCGGCGAGCGGGTGGGCGAGGACGCGCCGCCCCCCGAGGTCGAGGCCGCCCCGGAGTTCACCGAGGCGACGACGGCCGAGGACGTGCGATCCTTCCTCGCCGCCGAGGCCGGCAACCTGCTCGGCGTCCACGTGGACGTCGAGGGCCCGGCCCTGCTGCCCCGCCGCAAGGTGCCCGTGCCCGGCACGTTCGGCACGCCCGTCGGCGTCGCGCTGGTGGGCGAGCACGCGGGCCTGCACGTCACCCTCGACGGCGACGCCCCGGACCCGGCGCTGGTGGCCGCCGTGCGCGAGGCCCTGGGCGAGGGC
>NZ_RBLN01000268.1:0-2849 GCF_003989405.1 Micrococcus sp. HSID17227
CGCTACCGATCTACGGCGACGGCGATCAACGCCGCCAGGATCACGGGCCGGATCACGCCGGCCGGCAGATGCGCGGCGACCACGGCCCCGCCCAGGGCCGCCGCGAAGGCGACGGCGGCCATCGGCAGTGCGGTGGACAGATCCTGCCGCAGGCGCCGCCGGTAGGTGAGCGCCGACGTCGCCGTGCCGAACACCGAGCCGAGCTTGTTGGTGGCCAGGGCCTGGATCGGGCTCAGCCCGGGCACGAGCAGCAGGGCCGGCAGCTGCAGGAGCCCGCCCCCGCCCACGACGGCGTCGATCCAGCCCGCCGCGAAGCCCGCGGCGAGCACGAGGACGAGCAGCCCGGCGGTCAGCTCGACGGCGCCGAACCACTCAGCGCCCGTCGCGCACCTCCGCGAGCACCGCCGCGACGGCCCCGTCCACGGGCACGGGGCGCGCCTCGCCGGTGGCACGGTCCTTGAGCTCGAGCTCGCCGTCCGCCAGGCCGCGGCCGATCACCACGGTGGTGGGCACGCCGATGAGCTCGGCGTCCTTGAACTTCACGCCGGGGCTGACCTTCGGACGGTCGTCCACGAGCACGGTCAGGCCCTCGGCCTCGAGGCCCGCGGCGAGGGTCTCGGCGGCGGCGAGGCCGTCCTCGCCCTTCGTGGCGACGACGACGTGCACGTCCGCCGGGGCCACCGCGCGCGGCCACGCCAGGCCCTTGTCGTCGTGGTAGCGCTCGGCGATCGCGGCGACGGCGCGCGTGATGCCGATGCCGTAGGAGCCCATGGTCACCACGACCTGCTTGCCGTGGACGTCGAGGACCTTCAGGTCGAGGGCCTCGGCGTACTTGCGGCCGAGCTGGAAGATGTGGCCCATCTCCATGCCGCGGCGGGTGTGCAGCGGGCCGGAGCCGTCCGGGGCCTGGTCGCCCTCGCGCACCGCGGTGGCCTCGAGCACGCCGTCCCACGTGAAGTCGCGGCCGGCCACGAGGCCGAACACGTGGCGCTGGTCCGCGTTCGCGCCGGTGATCCACGCGGTGCCGGGGGCGATGCGCGGGTCCACGAAGAAGGGCAGGCCCGAGACGGAGCCCTCCGCGCCGAGGACCGGGGTGCCCTCGACCGCGTCGGCCGCCGCGGGGCCGATGTAGCCCTTGACCAGGGCGGGGTGCGCGGCCAGGTCCGCGGCGGTCGCGGCCTCGAGCGTGGGCTCGCCGACCACGCCGAGCGCCGGGCCCACGGAGGCCTCGAGACGCTTGAGGTCCACCTCACGGTCGCCGGGCACGCCCACGACGAACGGGCGGCGCTCGCCGCCGTCCACCACCGCGGTGACCACGACGCACTTGAGCGTGTCCGCGGCGGTCCACGGCTCGCCGTCGCGCGGGGCCAGCCGGTTGGCGACGTCCACGAGCGCGGCGATGGTGGTGGAGACCGGGGTGTCCTTGACCTCGGCGGCGGGCAGGACCGCCATGGCCGCCTCGTCCAGCGGGGCGGGGGCCACCGTGGTGACGGCCTCGACGTTGGCGCGGTAGCCGCCGTCGGACTCGACGAAGGTGTCCTCGCCCACCTCGGTGGGGTGCAGGAACTCCTCGGAGCGGGAGCCGCCCATCGCACCGGAGGTGGCCCGCACCGGCACGACCTCGAGGCCGAGGCGGTCGAAGATCCGCAGGTAGGCGGCCCGGTGGGCCTCGTACGCGGCGTCCAGGCCGGCGTCGTCCACCGTGAAGGAGTAGGAGTCCTTCATGATGAACTCGCGCCCGCGCAGCAGGCCGGCGCGCGGGCGGGCCTCGTCCCGGTACTTGGTCTGGATCTGGTACAGGTACGCGGGCAGGTCCTTGTACGAGGAGTACAGGTCCTTCACCAGGAGCGTGAACATCTCCTCGTGTGTGGGGGCCAGGAGGTAGTCGTTGCCCCTGCGGTCCTGCAGGCGGAACAGCCCGTCGCCGTACTCATCCCAGCGCCCCGTGGCCTCGTAGGGCTCCCGCGGCAGCAGCGCCGGGAAGTGCACCTCCTGGGCGCCGATCGCGTCCATCTCCTCGCGCACGATCCGCTCCACCTTGGCCAGCACCTTGAGGCCCAGCGGCAGCCACGAGTAGATGCCCGGGGCCGCGCGACGGATGTAACCGGCACGGACGAGGAGCCTGTGGCTCGCCACCTCGGCCTCCGCCGGGTCGTCGCGCAGGGTGCGCAGGAACAGGGTGGACATGCGCAGGGGCATGACGGGGCCTCCTCGGACGGGCTCGCGCGGTCGGGGCGGCGCGCGGGACGGGACGACGCCGGCACGGGGTGCCCGGCGTCCTGACCGCCGATCCTATCGCCCGCGCAGGGCCCGCCGGGTCAGTACAGGACGGTCGCGAACGTGCCGCGCCGCTCGAACCCCACGCGCTCGTACGTGCGCAGCGCGGGGGTGTTGTACGCGTTGACATAGAGGCTGACCACGGGCGCCTGGAGTCGCACGTAGTCCACGACGGCGGCCATCGCCGACGCCGCCAGTCCTCGGCCGCGCGCGGCGGGGGCCATCCACACGCCCTGGATCTGGGCGCACCGGGAGGAGAGCAGCCCGATGTCCGCCTTGAAGCGCAGCGGGCCGCCCGCGTCGCGCGGTCCCGGGTCGATGAAGACGCGTCCGGTGTGGATCAGCCGCTCGACGCGGTCCCGGTACTGGGCCGCGCCCCCGGCGAATGGGGAGAAGCCGAGCTCCTCCTCGAACATCGCCGCGCTGGCCGGCAGGACGCGCGCGAAGTCGTGTGGCTGCGCCTGCACCACGTGCGGGTTCGGGTCGATCCCCCCGGCCGTGCCCAGCACGAGCAGCGGCTGGTCGGGGCGCACGGACCGGGACCGGTGGCCCGCGGCGGCGAGGGCCTCGCC
>NZ_RBLN01000269.1:0-2791 GCF_003989405.1 Micrococcus sp. HSID17227
TTGGGCCGCCGCGAACTGGCGCGGGCCGGCGTCGGCGGCGGCGCCGTCGTCGGGGAGGAGAGCGGGGCAGACGTCCCCGCTGTGCGCGGCGAGGAGGAGCGATGACCGGCGGACTCGACCTGAGCCTGGACCCGCACGACCCGGCGCAGCGGCCCGGGCGGCTGGGCGTCGGCGTGGTGAGCGCGGGCCGGGTGGGGGCCGTGCTGGGCTCGGCGCTGCGGGCTGCGGGCCACACGATCACGGGCGTGCACGCCGTCTCCGAGGCCTCGCGGGACCGCGCGGAGATGCTCCTGCCGGGCGTGCCCGTCCTGGAGATCCCCGAGATCCTGCGCCGCTCCGAGATGGTCGTCTTCGCCGTCCCGGACGACGCGCTGGGCGAGCTCGTGACCGGCCTGGCCGCCGCGGGCCACGTGCAGACCGGCCACCTGCTCGTGCACACCTCCGGCCGCTACGGGGTGGGGGTGATGGAGCCGGTGCGCGCGCACGGGGCGATCCCCCTGGCGATCCATCCGGCCATGACGTTCACGGGGCTGAGCCTCGACGTCGCCCGGCTGCAGGACTGCGTGTTCGGCGTGACCGCTGACCCCGTGGTGCTGCCCGTGGCCCAGGCGCTCGTGGTGGAGATGGGCGGCGAGCCCGTGGTCGTGAAGGAGGCCGACCGGGCGGCCTACCACCTGGCGCTGTCCCACGGGTCGAACCACCTGGTGACGCTGACGGCGCAGGCCCGTCAGATCCTCGAGACGATCGGGGTGGCCGACCCGGAGCGGGTGCTGCGCTCGCTCATGACCGCCGCCCTGGAGAACGCGCTCACCGACGGCGACGGCGCCCTCACCGGCCCCGTCGCCCGCGGTGACGTCGACACGCTGCGGACCCACCGCGAGACCCTCGGCGAGCTCGAGGCCGGGGGATTGCCCGCCGACGTGCGTGCCGTGTGGGAGACCCTCGCCCGCGCGACGACCGACCGCGCCGAGACCCGCGGCACGCTGCGCGCGGACGCGGCGGCGCGGCTGCGCGAGGTCCTCGACGGCTCCGACGACCCCCACGACGACTGACCGACCCCCCCGCCGCCCCCGCTTTCGTTCGGGAAACGGCGGGTCCCGGATCGTTTTCGTTCGGGAAACGGCGGGTCCGGCGGCGTTCGCGTCGCTGGGACGGGACCCCGAGACCGCGCCCCGGCCGTCAGAGGCGCCCGTCGCGGATCGCGGCGACGACGCCGTCTGCTGCGTCCTCGATCTGCCGGTACATCTCCTCGAACTGCGGCCGCGGATACCCATACGGATCGGGGACCTCGCGCACCCCGGCGCTGTCCGCATCCGACGCGAACTCGCCCATCAGGTGGATCCGGTCCCGCTGCTCGTCCGTGGTCGCGAGCCGCCGCGCATCGGCGAGGTTGGACTCGTCCATCGCGAGGATCAGGTCGGCGTCGTCCATGAGGTCGGCGGACAGCTGCACCCCCACCGTCGGGAACTGGTAGCCCAGTTCGCCGCCGACCTCGCGGGTGAGGTGATGCGGCCGGGCGCCCACGTGCTCGCCGGACGTGCCGGCGGAGGTGACCTCGACGTCGTCGAGACCAGCCTCCGCGAGCTTGCGGTTCAGCACGGCCTCGGCGGCGGGCGAGCGGCAGATGTTCCCCAGGCAGACGGTCATGATGCGCATGGGGCCAGTGTCTCAAGTCCGGGCGGGGGCGGCGGACGACGACGGTCAGCTCGGCCGCGCATGCGTTCTCGGTGCCGAGATGGGCGCGTCCACGAGCGTTTTCGCTGGTGAAACGGAGGCCTCAGGCGGTCCGTCCCCCGGCTCCTCGCCGTTTCCCGAACGAAAGCGCTGCGACACGCCGCCGTTTCTCGAACGAAAGCGCGGCTGGCACCGTCGGTTCCGGCGACGGCGGCGCCCGACGCGCCTGGCAGGATGGAGGCCATGACCGACCAGCCCGAGATGAGCCCCCTGACCGAGCCCGAGCGGGAGTGGGTGCGCGTCCGCCGCGACTTCGCCGCGCAGGAGGGCGTGGACCACCTGGACCTGGACGCGGTCGCCGCCTACTACGACGCCGTGCTGGCCCGCTCGCAGGCCGAAGCCGAGGAGCTGGACCCCGAGGAGCTGGCGGTGCTGCTGGACGTCGTCGCGGTGCTGCTCGGCGAGCACCTGGGCGCGCGCCACGGCATGCAGTGGGTGACGGTCGCGGATGAGGAGGGGCCCGCCCTCGCGCTGCGGGACACCCTCTCGGACGCCGTCGTCTTCCCGCAGCCGGTGGTCGGCCAGAGCTGGAACCATCAGGCCACGGGGGAGTGGATGGGCGAGTACGTCGACTGGCTCGGCGAGCAGCTCCAGCAGATCCGGGCCGACGCCGGCACGCGGCCCGGCGCCTGAGGCGCGGCGGGCACCGGGGCGGCCCGCCGTCGATGCCACCACCCCGCCGCCCTCCGTGTTGCCCGGATCACGTGCGGGCCGATAGAAACGAACGCATGACCTCCACCCCGGACACCGCGGACACCCCCGCCACCCCCTTCCACGACCTCGACGCCTTCACCGCCCTGCCGCGCGTGGCCGGTCTCACCCTCAGCCCGGACGGCGCCCGCCTGGTGACCACCGTCGCCACCCGGGACGCGAAGGGCACCGGCTACGCCACCGCCCTCTGGGAGGTCGACCCCGCGGGCGAGCGCCCCGCCCACCGCCTGACCCGCTCCCGCGAGGGCGAGGCCGGCGCACAGTTCGCCGCGGACGGCACCCTCTTCTTCACCTCCGCCCGCCCCGACCCCGCCGACGCCGAGGCCGAGAAGCGCAGCGCCCTGTG
>NZ_RBLN01000270.1:0-2641 GCF_003989405.1 Micrococcus sp. HSID17227
TGCCCTGCTGGGCGGCGGCGCGGTGCTCGCGCTCTCGGCGCTCACCGGGGCGACGACGGCACTCGTGTGGGACCGGGCGCGCGAGGCGGCGCTGCCGGTCAGCGTGGGGCTGTTCGTGCTCAAGATCGCGGTGTTCGCGGTGCTGCTGGGGGTCCTGCCCCGCCCCGGCTGGGTCCGGGCGGACGCGGCGGCGATCGCCGCCCTCGTGACGATCCTCGTCTGGCAGGCCGCGGAGGTCCTCGTCTTCGCGCGGACCCGCCGCGGGATCTACGCCGACTGACCCGCCCGAGGGGCGAAGACACCGAGCCGGGGGCCATGCGATGGGCCCCGTCTGCGGTACGGAGCACGGGTCACCGTTTGGTATCGTTGGCGGCGAACACTTCGACGGCGCCCACCTGCCGCCATCCGTGTCTCGCATCGCACCGGTACCCCCGCAATGTCGCGGCGCCCGCCTGTGGTCCGGGGACGAGGCTGCGGTCCCGTCGACTGCATCACTTCGGAGAGGAACCGCGTGCTGACCCTCGTGCTGGCCAACGCATCATTCGTGCCCCCCACCATCTCTGATGGTCACCTCCCGGAGATCTTCCCCTGGGGTGCGGAGTACGGCACCGGCTTCGGCAAGCAGATGCTGCTCGTCCTGCTCTCCGTGGTGCTCATCACCGCCTTCTTCGCGTGGGCCATGCGCCGTCCCCGGCTCGTGCCCGGCAAGGCCCAGTGGCTCGCCGAGTCCGGCTACTCCTTCGTCCGGAACGACATCGCGAAGGACATCCTGGGCGAGAAGAACTTCAAGCAGTGGGTCCCGCTGCTCTTCGCCATCTTCTTCTTCGTGCTGCTGAACAACCTGTTCGGCGCCATCCCGGTGCTGCAGCTGCCGACCTTCTCCCACGCGGGCGCCGCCTACGGCCTGGCCCTCATCGTCTACGCGATCTGGATCGGCGTCGGCATCAAGCGCCACGGCGTGCGCTACCTGAAGCTGGCCGTCGTGCCCTCGGGTGTGCCCGGCTGGATCCTGCCGCTGCTCGTGCCGTTGGAGATCATCTCCAACTTCATCGTGCGCCCGCTGACCCACTCCCTGCGTCTGATGGCCACCATGCTCTCCGGCCACATGATCGTGATGCTCGCCGGCGCCGGCGCCGCCTACCTGATCACGCAGACCGGCAGCCTGGCCCTGCAGGGCACCGGCATCCTGGTCATCCTCGGCTCGGTGGCCCTGTACTTCCTCGAGCTGCTGATCATGTACCTGCAGGCCTTCGTCTTCACGCTGCTGACCGCGATCTACATCCAGGGCGCGATCGACGCGAACGACCACTGATCTTCCGGGGCCGCCTCGGGCACGACCCAGGCGGCCGCGGTACGGCGGGAGAGCCCGCCACCAGTCTTCCCGGCCCTCCGCAGGAGGACCACCCGGGAGGCCGACCCTCCACAACCCGGCCGGACACCTCGGCCTCGTGAAAGGAACACCATGGAACTGCACGGTTCGCTCAACATGATCGGCTACGGCCTCGCCGCCATCGGCTCCGCCATCGGCGTGGGCCTGATCTTCGCCGCCTACATCAACGGCGTCGCCCGTCAGCCGGAGGCCCAGCGCATCCTGCAGCCGATCGCCCTCCTGGGCTTCGCGCTCGCCGAGGCCCTCGCCATCCTGGGCCTCGTCTTCGCCTTCGTCATCGGCGCCTGACGCGCCGCGTCCACGGAGCGCCCGCACGGTGAGACCGTCGGTGCTCCATCTCCATAGGACTCTTGACCGAAGGATGGTTGAAACATGATCAGCAACGGACTGATCCTCGCGGCAGCTGAGGGGGCCAACCCCCTGATCCCCAACCCGTGGGAGATCCTCGTCGTCGTGGTGGGCTTCGCCCTGCTCATGTTCATCGTCATCAAGTTCATCGTCCCGACCCTCGAGAAGTCCTACCAGGACCGTGTCGAGGCGATCGAGGGCGGTCTGGCCAAGGCTGAGAAGGCCCAGGCCGAGGCGAACGCGATGATGGCGGACTACGAGTCGCAGCTGGCGGACGCCCGCACCGAGGCGAACCGCATCCGCGAGGATGCCCGCACCGAGGCCGCCGAGATCGTGGCCGAGGCGCGCGAGCGCGCGACCGCCGAGGCGAGGCGCATCTCCGAGCAGGCGCAGGCGCAGATCGCCGCCGAGCGTCAGCAGGCCGCCGCGCAGCTCAAGGGCGAGGTCGGCTCGCTGGCCACGACCCTGGCCGGCAAGATCGTGGGCGAGTCCCTCGAGGACGACGCCCGCTCGCAGCGCGTGGTCGACCGCTTCCTGGCTGACCTGGACCGTCACCAGAGCGCAGGTGTCGCCGAATGATGACGGGCGCATCGAGGGACTCTCTGGCCGCCTCCCTGGAGGCCGTCGGTCCGGTGCTGGACGAGGGCGGCGTGGCCCTGGCACGCGAGCTGTTCGGCGCGCTGGACGTGGTGGACGAGCACGGCGCGCTGCGCCGCGCCCTGACCGACCCCGCCTGGACCACCGAGCGCCGTCACGGCCTCGTCGACTCGCTGTTCGGCGCCCGGGTGACCCCCGGTGCACTGCAGGTCCTCAAGGACCTGGCCGGCCGCCGCTGGTCGGCGGAGCGCGATCTCGGGGACGCCCTCGAGACGGTGGCCGTGCACGCGGCCGCCGCGGAGGCCG
>NZ_RBLN01000271.1:0-2630 GCF_003989405.1 Micrococcus sp. HSID17227
TTGGCCCACGAGGCGGCCCACGCGGGCTGACCACCCCCTCGCCACGGCAACGTCGGTTGAGTTGTCACGGGTCCGGGGCACGCACACCCGTGACAACTCAACCCGCGTTGCGGGCGGGGAGCCGTCTCGGGTGGCCGGGTGGCCGGGGGTCGGCGTCGGGCGCCGGGGAACGAGAAGGGGCCGGGCCGCGCGCTCCACGCACGCGACCCGGCCCCCGACGCTCAGGCGCTCAGACGGAGATCTTGTCCACGATCGCGTTGAGCGTCGCGGACGGACGCATCACCGAGGTGACCTTCTCCATATCCGGCGCGTAGTAGCCGCCCAGGTCCACCGGGGAACCCTGCACGCCGTTGAGCTCGGCCAGGATGGTCTCCTCCTGGGCCCCCAGCTCCTCGGCGATCGGCTTCGCCGCGGCCGCCAGCTCGGCGTCCTCGGTCTGCTTCGCCAGCTCGCGGGCCCAGTACAGCGCCAGGTAGAAGTGGCTGCCGCGGTTGTCCAGCTCGCCGACCTTGCGCTTCGGGGACTTGCCCTCGATCAGCAGGGTGCCGGTGGCGGCGTCCAGGGTGTCCGCCAGGACCTGCGCGCGGTGGTTCTCGTTCGCGACCGCCTCGTGCTCGAAGGACACGGCCAGCGCGAGGAACTCGCCGAGGGAGTCCCAGCGAAGGTGGTTCTCCTCCAGCAGCTGCTGCACGTGCTTCGGGGCGGAGCCGCCCGCGCCGGTCTCGAACAGGCCGCCGCCGTTGAGCAGCGGGACGATCGACAGCATCTTCGCGGACGTGCCCAGCTCGAGGATCGGGAACAGGTCCGTGTTGTAGTCACGCAGCACGTTGCCGGTCACGGAGATGGTGTCCTCGCCGCGGCGGATGCGCTCCACCGAGAGCTTGGTGGCCTCCACCGGGGAGAGGATGCGCAGATCCAGGCCCTCGGTGTCGTGCTCCTTGAGGTACTCCTCGACCTTCTTGATGAGCTCGCGGTCGTGGGCGCGGGTCTCGTCCAGCCAGAACACGGCCGGGGTCTGGGACGCGCGGGCGCGGGTCACGGCCAGCTTCACCCAGTCGCGCACCGGGACGTCCTTGGTCTGGCAGGCGCGCCAGATGTCGCCGGCCTCGACGTCGTGGGAGAGCAGGGTCTCCCCGGCGGAGTTCTTCACGGCCACGGTGCCCGCGGCGTCCATGATGAACGTCTTGTCGTGCGAGCCGTACTCCTCGGCCTTCTGCGCCATGAGGCCCACGTTCGGGACGGTGCCCATGGTGGAGGGGTCGTAGGCGCCGTTGGCCTTGCAGTCGTCGATCACGGCCTGGAAGACGCCGGCGTAGGAGGAGTCCGGGATGACGGCCAGGGTGTCCTGGGTCTGGTCGTGCTTGTTCCACATGCGGCCGGAGTTGCGGATCATGGCGGGCATGGAGGCGTCCACGATCACGTCGGAGGGCACGTGGAGGTTGGTGATGCCCTTGGCGGAGTTCACCATGGCCACGTCCGGGCCGTTCTCGTAGGCGGCGGCGATGGCGGCGCGCACACCCTCGGCGGTCTCGGCGTCGAGCTTGTCCAGGCCGCCCTCGATCGCGGCGAGGCCGTTGTTCGCGGACAGGCCGGCGGCGGCCAGCTGCTCGCCGTACTTCTCGAACAGCTCGGAGAAGTAGGCCTTCACGACGTGGCCGAAGATCACCGGGTCGGAGACCTTCATCATGGTGGCCTTCAGGTGCGCGGAGAAGAGGATGCCCTCCTCCTTGGCGCGCTTGACCTGCTCGGCGAGGAACGCGTCCAGGGCCTTGGCGGACATGAACGTGCCGTCCACGACCTCGCCCTTGAGGACCTTCAGGCCCTCCTTGAGCACGGTGGTCTTGCCGTCCTCGCCGGTGAACTCGATCGTCAGCACGTCGGCGGACGGCAGGGTCACGGACTGCTCATTGGCGCGGAAGTCGTCCGCGCCCATGGTGGCGACGGCGGTCTTGGAGTCCGGGGTCCACTCGCCCATCGAGTGGGGGAAGCGCTTGGCGTACGCCTTCACGGCCTTCGGGGCGCGGCGGTCCGAGTTGCCCTCGCGCAGCACCGGATTCACGGCGGAGCCCTTGACCGAGTCGTAGCGCGCCTTCGCGTCCTTCTCCGCGTCCGTCTTCGGCTCGTCCGGGTACTCCGGCAGCGCGTAGCCGTGCGCCTGCAGCTCCTTGATCGCGGCGCGCAGCTGCGGCACGGACGCGGAGATGTTCGGCAGCTTGATGACGTTGGCCTCGGGGGTCTTCACGAGCTCGCCGAGCTCGGCGAGGGCGTCCGCGGTGCGCTGCTCCTCGGGCAGGACGTCCTTGAACGCGGCGAGGATGCGGCCGGCCAGCGAGATGTCACGGGTCTCCAGCTCCACGCCGGCGGTGCCCGCGTAGGCGCGCACGATCGGCAGCAGCGACGCGGTGGCCAGCATGGGCGCCTCGTCCGTGAGCGTGTAGATGATCTTCGACATGCGGATGATCTCTCCTTCTGGCCGCACTCGAGACGCGGCCCTCGTCGGCAGGGAACGGGTGACTCGCCGCCAATCTACCCGGCGTCTCGGACGCGCCACACCGTGTGTGGCTCGGCGTCAGCGCCCCCGGCCGTCGCCGGCGCCCTCGCAGGGCCGGGCGGGGTGGCCCGGGTACCAC
>NZ_RBLN01000272.1:0-2635 GCF_003989405.1 Micrococcus sp. HSID17227
CGGCGCCCAGGGCCGCCCGGGCGCCGAGGGCCATCCGCCGGGCCACGTCCGCGTCCACCGCCCCGACCCGCGCGAGCAGGTCCTCCGGCACACCCAGCAGGCCGGTCTTCACGGCGTTCTGGTAGGCCACCACGCCCCCGTGCAGCACGGCCGACGCCCCGGGGACGTCGGCCAGGCGCGCGGCCACCAGACCGGCGGTGAGGGACTCCCCCGTCGCCACCGTGAGGCCCGCGTCCGCGAGCGCGTGCACCACGTCCCGGGCCGCCGCCATGGTCATCGCCTCAGGCCCCCCGCTGGGCGGCGAGCGCGTCCCGCCGCAGGACCCACGCGTCCTTGACGTACTCCAGACCGGTCAGCACCGTCAGCACGGTGGCGGCCCCGATGACCACCCATCCGGCCCACGGCCACCAGCCGCCCACGAGCGGGGCCAGGGGCAGGAGCAGCAGGCCGATGCCCACGGTCTGCAGCACGGTCTTGAGCTTGCCGCCGCGGCCGGCCGGCATCACGCCGTAGCGGATCACCACGAAGCGCATCAGGGTGATGCCCCATTCACGCACCAGGATCACGATGGTCACCCACCACCACAGCTCGCCCAGCAGGGAGAACAGCACGAGGGCCGTGCCCGTGAGCAGCTTGTCCGCGATGGGGTCCGCGATCTTGCCGAAGTCGGTGATCAACCCGCGGGCGCGGGCGATGTCCCCGTCGAGCTTGTCGGTGTACATGGCCGCCGCGAACAGCGCCAGCGCGACCCAGCGGGCGACGAGCGAGTCGCCGCCCCACGGCCCGCCGGCCCACAGCGCCCAGGCGAAGAAGGGCACCATCAGGATGCGCACCGAGGTCAGGATGTTCGGCAGGTTCCAGGCGGACACGTGCTGCGCCCCACCCGCCGTGCTCATCTGCCCGTCAGCTGCCACGCGTCCTCCGATCCCTCGTCGTCGTCCTCATCGTTCCAGTCCACGGCGGCCGGGCGCGAGTCCAGATCCTCCTGCACCAGGTCGCGCGGACCGGCCGACGCCGAGGCGTCGCCGTCGCCGGAGGTGGCCGAGGGCGGGGTGTCTCCGGAGATGGTGGCGAGCACGTCCGCGAGGTCGTCGGGCTTGACCAGCACGTCGCGGGCCTTGGAGCCCTCGGAGGGGCCCACGACGCCGCGGGACTCCATGAGGTCCATGAGGCGGCCGGCCTTCGCGAAGCCCACCCGCAGCTTACGCTGCAGCATGGACGTGGAGCCGAACTGCGTGGTGACCACGAGTTCGACGGCCTGCAGGAGCAGGTCCAGGTCGTCGCCGATGTCCTCGTCGATGACCTTCTCGGTCTTCTCGGGGATCACGTCCTCGCGGTACTGGACCTGCATCTGCGACTTCACGTGCTCCACGACGGCGTGGATCTCGGACTCGTTGACCCACGCCCCCTGCACGCGCATGGGCTTGGACTTGCCCATCGGCAGGAACAGGGCGTCGCCCTGGCCGAGCAGCTTCTCCGCGCCGGGCTGGTCCAGGACCACGCGCGAGTCCGTGACCGACGACGTCGCGAACGCCATGCGCGAGGGCACGTTGGCCTTGATCAGGCCCGTGACCACGTCCACGGACGGCCGCTGCGTGGCGAGCACGAGGTGGATGCCGGCCGCACGGGCCAGCTGGGTGATGCGCACGATCGCGTCCTCGACGTCGCGCGGGGCGACCATCATCAGGTCCGCGAGCTCATCCACGATGACCAGCAGGTACGGGTATGGGCGCAGCACGCGCTTGGAGTCCGGCGGCAGCTTCACCTGGCCGGCCCGGACGGCCTTGTTGAAGTCGTCCACGTGCTTGTAGCCGAACGCCGCGAGGTCGTCGTAGCGGGTGTCCATCTCCTTGACGACCCACTGCAGCGCCTCGGCCGCCTTCTTCGGGCTCGTGATGATCGGGGTGACCAGGTGGGGCACTCCCTCGTACGCGGTGAGCTCGACGCGCTTGGGGTCCACCATCACCATGCGCACCTCGTCCGGGGTGGAGCGCATGAGGATCGAGGTGATCATCGAGTTCACGAACGAGGACTTGCCGGCGCCGGTGGCGCCCGCCACGAGCATGTGGGGCATCTTCGCGAGGTTGGCCACCACGTAGCCGCCCTCCACGTCCTTGCCGACGCCCATCACCATCGGGTGGTCGGTGCGCTGGGCGGCCTGCGAGCGCAGGACGTCGCCGAGGGCCACGACCTCCTTGTCCGTGTTGGGGATCTCGATGCCGATCGCGCGCTTGCCCGGGATGGGGCTGAGGATCCGGACGTCCGAGGAGGCCACCGCGTACGCGATGTTCTTCTCCAGCGCCGTCACCTTCTCCACCTTGGTGCCGGGGGCGACCTCGACCTCGTAGCGCGTCACCGTCGGCCCGCGGGAGAACCCAGTGACCTGGGCGTCCACCTTGAACTCGGTGAACGTGGTGGTCAGCGCGGCGACAACCCGGTCGTTGGCCTCGGAGCGCTCCTTCGGCTGGGGCCCGGCCGGGAGCAGGGCCGACTGCGGCAGCGTGTAGGACACGTCCCCGCCCAGCTCGGACTGGGTGCCGCGGGCCGGCTCGGCGGTCACCGGCGGCACCGGCGCGGGGGTGCTGGCGGGCACGGCGGAGGACGACGACGGCACGGCAGCACCCCCGCGCCGGTG
>NZ_RBLN01000273.1:0-2846 GCF_003989405.1 Micrococcus sp. HSID17227
TCCTTGGACGGCGATCAGGGAGGTGGCGGCCGATTCATCGGTGACCGTGACGTCGAAGCCGGCGGCTCGCTCCTGGAAGGCGGCGACCACGGTGTCGGCGTTGCCGGCGTTGGGCACCACCAGGTACGGGGCGTGGGAGTCCATGAGGTGGGCGGTGACGTCCAGGGCGGTGAGCTCCAGCTCGGTGCGGACCCGGGCGGCCGGGCCCGGGTCCGGGAAGAGCGGGGCGAGGGCGGTGAGCTCGGTGTCCGGCAGGTCCAGGGCCAGCTGGCCCTCCACCTGCCGTGGACGGGCGGACCGCGAGCGCGGGGCGGTGCGGCCGGGGGCGGTGCCGCGGGTGGTGGAGTGCTGGAGTTCGAGGTGGTGGACGAGGTCGGTGCGGGAGGCGCCGCCGGGTGGGAGGAGGCAGTCGAGGGCGCCGAGCTGGGCGAGGCGTTCGAGGTTGCGGGCGGTGGGGCGGGCGCGGTCGCGGACGTCGGCGAGGGAGCGGTAGGGACGGCCGGCGTCGAGGCGGTCGGTCTCGGCTTCGCTGAGTCCGGAGAGGCTGGTGAGGGGCAGGCGGATGCCCCAGCGGCCGGGGGCGCCGTCGTCGATCTCGGGGTGGGCGGGGACCCACTCGACGTGGACGTGGCGGGAGGAGGCGTTGACGTCCACGGGGAGGACGGGGATGCCCATGCGGCGGGCCTCGGCGACCATGAGGCGGGCGGGGTACATGCCGGGGTCGTGTTCGAGGATGGCGGCCATGAAGGCGGCGGGGTGGTGGGTCTTGAGCCAGGCGGAGTGGTAGGTGGGGACGGCGAAGGCGGCGCCGTGGGCCTTGCAGAAGCCGAAGGAGCCGAAGGCGGAGAGGGTGGCCCAGACCTCGTCGATGACTTCGAGGGAGTAGCCGCGGGCGAGGGCGCCGGTGCGGAAGGCCTCTTCGACGAGGTGTTCCTGCGGGCCGCCGAGGAGGCGGCGGTGCTCGTCGGCGCGGGCCAGTCCGCAGCCGGTCATGACGTCCATGGTGCGTAGGACCTGTTCGTGGAAGACGGTGACCCCGTGGGTCTCGGCGAGGACGGGCCGCAGGTCGGGGTGCGGGTAGTGGGCGGGTGCCCAGCCGTGCCGCTGTTCGAGGAAGGGTCGGACCATGTCGGACTGCATGGGGCCGGGGCGGAAGAGGGAGATGTCCACGGTGAGGTCGTTGAACTCGCGGGGGGCGAGTTTGCCGACGAGTTCGCGCTGGCCCGGGGACTCGATCTGGAAGCAGCCGAGGGTGTGGGTGGTGCGGATCATCGCGTAGGTGGCGGGGTCGTCGAGGGGCACCTGTTCGAGGTCGATGCGCTCGCCCGTGGTGCGTTCGACCTCGGCGATCGTGTAGGCGATGGCGGACTGCATGCGCACGCCGAGGATGTCGAGCTTGAGGAAGCCCATGGGGTCCATGTCGTGCTTGTCGAACTGGCTCATGGGCAGGCCCATGCCGGAGGGCTGGACGGGGGTGCGGTGCAGCAGGGTGGCGTCGCCGAGGATGACGCCGCAGGGGTGCATGGAGATGTGGCGGGGCAGGCGGTCGAGGCGTTCGGTGAGGTCGACGAGCAGGTCCAGCTGGCGGTCGCCCTCGGCGCGGCCGGACTCGATGCGGCGGGAGAGGCCGCCGAGTTCGGGCATGCGCTGGAGTGCCTCGCGGAAGTTCGAGGCGGAGAAGCGCCAGAGCTGCTTGGCGATGGCGTCCACCTCGGGTTCGGGCATGCCGAGGGCGAGGCCGGCGTCGCGGACGGCGCCGCGGGCCCGGTAGGCGTTCTGCATGCTCATGAGGGTGGTGCGCTCGGCGCCGAAGCGATCGACGACGGCGCGGTAGATCTCGTGGCGGCGGGCGGACTCCACGTCGATGTCGATGTCCGGGAGGGTGGAGCGGTCGGTGGAGAGGAAGCGCTCCATGATCAGGCCGTTGGCCATGGGGTCGACATGGGAGATGCGCAGGGCGTGGTTGACGAGGGAGGAGGCGCCGGAGCCGCGGGCGGCCACGCGGATGCCCATGCCCTCGATGAGGTCGACGACGGCGGCCACGGTGAGGAAGTAGGAGGAGAAGCCGAGTCGGGTGATGATGCCGAGCTCGTGCTCGGCGCGGTCCTGCAGGTCTCGGGCCGCCTGGCTGGTGCCGGGGAGGCCTCCCCCGGTGTGGAGGTGGGGGTAGCGGGCGAGGAGGCCGGTGCGGGTGCGCTCGCGCAGCACGTGCTCCGGGGGGCCGTCGATGCCGATGACGGCGGCCTCGGGGACGCGGGGCACGCCCCAGCCGAGGTCGGTCTCGGGGTCGAGTGCGCAGGCCTCGGCGAGGCGGCGGGTGGCCTCGAGCAGGGGGGCGGGGCGGTCGTCGGCGGCGAAGGCGACCTCGTGGGCGATGCGGTGCATGGCGGCGGTGGACTTGAGCCAGCCCTGTCCGTTGGGCTGCAGGTCGTGGAGGGCGTCGAGGGAGCTGAGGGCACGGACGGCGTCGAGGACGTCCGCGGTGGCGGCACCGTCCGGGGCCGCGTAGCGCACGGCGTTGGTCAGGACGGCGGGGATGCGGGCCTGGCGGGCGGCGCGGAGGGTCTTCACGGCGTGCCCGGTGTCGAGGCGGCGGCCGGGGGCGGAGAGGTGGGTGACGACGTCGGCGTGGGGGCTGCCTGCGGGCAGGGCCGCCTTCCAGCGGCGCAGGGCGGCGAGGCCGGCCGCGTACCGGCGGCGGGCCAGGGGGCGGCCGACGTCCGAGTCCGGGCCGAGGAGGACGAACAGCGCGGGGGTGGGCGGGTTGTCTCGGTTTGCGGCGGTGGGGCCCCGGCCGGCCGCCGGGGCGGCGAGCTCGGCGACGGTGGCCCACGGGGTGCCGGCTG
>NZ_RBLN01000274.1:0-2558 GCF_003989405.1 Micrococcus sp. HSID17227
CTGGGACCACATCGGCCTGATCGGCGTCCAGCACGAGAAGGCTTCCGAGGGCTGGTACTGGCCCAACCGCCCCGGCGCCACCGGGAGCGCCTGGATCGACGCCGCCGAGTTCTTCGTCGCCGCCCGCGACCAGCTGTTCCCGATCTACGCCTCCCGCTTCACGCCGACGTGGCTGCGCCTGCTGGGCGCCGAGGTGGGCCGCGGCGTCGAGGCCTCCACCGTGGTGCTCCTGCCCTGCATGACCCGCGTGGGCGACGGCGCGTTCCTCGCCGACGACACGATGGTCTCCTCCTACTCCCTCGACGGCGGGTGGATGCACGTGGCCCCCGCGAAGGTCGGCAAGCGCTCGTTCGTGGGCAACTCCGGCATGGTGCCCGGCGGCCGCACCCTGCGCCGCGACTCGCTCGTGGCGGTGCTGTCCACCACCCCGGCCAAGACCAAGGCGGGCACGTCCTGGATGGGCTCCCCGCCCGTGCGCCTGCGCCGCAACGAGGTCACCGCAGACGCCGCCCTCACCTACGACCCGCCGGCCCGACTCAAGGCCGCCCGCACCGCCTGGGAGCTGCTGCGCGCGATCCCGGTGTGGCTGCACGTGGCCCTGTCCCTCGCCGTCGGCGCGACGCTGGCCGCCCTCATCGCGGTCGGCACGTGGGCGCTGGCCTTCGTCCTGGGCGGCGTCGTCCTGCTCGCGGCCGGCGCGGTCGCGGCGAGCCTGACCGTGCTCGCCAAGCGGGTCTTCGTCGGCCGGATCCGCGCGGGCGAGCACCCGCTGTGGTCCTCGTTCATCTGGCGCAACGAGGTCGCGGACACCTTCACCGAGTTCCTCGCCGCCCCGTGGTTCAGCCGGGCCGCGGCCGGCACCCCCGCCCTGGTCTGGTTCCTGCGCGCGATGGGCGCCCGCATCGGCCACGGCGCCTGGGTCGAGTCCTACTGGCTGCCCGAGGCCGACCTCGTGGAGCTCGGCGACGGCGCCACCGTGAACCGCGGCTGCGTCGTCCAGACCCACCTGTTCCACGACCGCGTGATGTCCCTGGACGCCGTCGTCCTGGAGGACGGCGCCACCCTCGGCCCCCACTCCGTGGTGCTGCCCGCCGCCCGCCTGGGCCGCGGCACCACCGTCGGTGCCGGGTCCCTCGTGATGCGCGGCGAGGAGCTGCCCGCCGGCACGTGGTGGCTCGGCAACCCGGTCTCCCCGTGGCGTCGTCCCGACGGCGACCCCGCCGCCGCGGCCACCCCCTCCCGAGAGGAAGCATGAGCACCGATCCCTACGTCCCGGGCGTCGGCACCGACGCCGCCACCGTCGAGCACATCGCACTGGACCTCGACGTGCGCCTGGCCGCGAACCGGGTCTCCGGCACCGCCGTCCTGCGCGTGCGCCTGACGAAGCAGAGCCGCCGCATCGAGCTGGACCTGTACCGGCTGCGCGTGTCCCGGGTGGACGCCGTCGTCGACGGCCGCGCCGTCGCCTCCTCGTTCACCCAGCCGGGCCGCGCCCCGAGCCGCCTCGTCGTCGACCTGGACGAGAGCCGGCCGGAGGGCACGCTCGTGGAGCTGACCGTGGTCTACGCGGGCACGCCCACGCTGCGGCGCAGCCCGTGGGGCACGATCGGCTGGGAGGAGCTCACGGACGGCGTGCTCGTGGCCGGGCAGCCCCACGGCGCCTCCACGTGGCTGCCGTGCGTGGACTCCCCCACCTCCCGCTCGACGGCGGAGATCACCCTCACCTGCGACGCGGGCTACCTGCCCGTCGCCAACGGCGTGGGCGCGCCCGTGCGCACGCGCGGCTCGCGGGTCACGTGGCGGTGGCGGCTCGACCAGCGCGTGCCCGCCTACCTGCTCAGCGTGCAGATCGGCCGCTACCGGCTCGTGGACGCCGCCCCTCCCGCCGAGGGCCTGCCGCCGCTGCGCCTCGTGGTCTCCCCGCGGACCGAGCAGCGGGCCCTCCGGGCCCTTGCCCCCCAGCCGGCCATGATGGCCACGTTCATCGACGCCTACGGGCCATACCCATTCGAGGACTACACCGCGGTCGTGGCCGACGAGGAGCTCGAGATCCCGCTCGAGGCCGCGAGCATGTCGCTGTTCGGCACCAACCACCTGGACGGCTCGTGGGAGTCCGAGCGGCTGATCGCCCACGAGATGTCCCACCAGTGGTTCGGCAACGCCGTGACCCTGGGCCGCTGGTCCGACCTGTGGCTGCACGAGGGCTTCGCCTGCTGGTCCGAGTGGCTGTGGGCCGAGGCCTCGGGGCGGTCCAGCATCACCTCGATGGCGCGGCGGGCCTGGCAGAAGCTGGCCGCGCACCCGGTGGAGCAGGCGCTGGCCGAGCCCGGGCCGGAGGAGATGTTCGAGGACTGGGTGTACAAGCGCGGCGCGCTCACCGTGGAGGCGCTGCGGCACCTGCTGGGCACGGACCTCTTCGGCTCCATGCTGCGCGCCTGGGTGCGGGAGCACCGGTTCGGCACCGTCGACTCCCTGGGGCTGCGCACGCACGTGCACGCGTGGGCCCCGCACGCCGGGGTGAGCCGAGCGCAGGTGGACGAGCTCTTCGACGCGTGGAC
>NZ_RBLN01000275.1:0-217 GCF_003989405.1 Micrococcus sp. HSID17227
TAAAAAAAAAACTGCGACGATGTGCCTTCCTGCACAACCCCTTCCAGCTAGCCAGAGACTATCCGCTTATCACGGTTGCTACCCGCATCGCTATCAATACAACGGCTCCTTTCCTGTGCCTCCTCGGTGCCGCCACTTGTCTACTGCATCCCGCTGCCGACACATCCTTCACCTTTGCATCTCTCTCCGGCCTCTCCGTCGTCCCTGTCCCGTTGAA
>NZ_RBLN01000276.1:0-2484 GCF_003989405.1 Micrococcus sp. HSID17227
GACGGTGCGGGCCCGGCGGCGGGGGCCGCGGCGGTCTCGGCCTCGAGCAGGACCGTGCGCCGGTCGTCGCCGTGCTCGTCGGCGACGGCCTGCAGCTCGGCCGAGACCACCTCCCGCAGCCGCGCGTCGGAGGCGAGGATCGCCTCGAGCTCGGCGATCGCGGCCTGCAGCTCGTCGCGCTCGGCCTCCAGCTCGATGCGGGAGAACTTCGTCAGCTGGCGCAGCCGCAGCTCCAGGATGTGATCGGCCTGCACCTGGGTGAGGTCGAAGACGCCCATGAGGCGGGTGCGCGCGGCCGCCGTGTCGTCCGAGGAACGGATGATCTCGATGACCTCGTCGATGTCCACGAGCGCCAGCAGCAGGCCCTCGACGAGGTGGAGACGATCGCGGTGCTTGCCGAGGCGGTGCCCCGTGCGGCGCCGCACCACGTCCAGACGGTGGTCCACGTAGACCCGCAGCAGGGGCAGCAGGCCCAGGGTCTGCGGCTGGCCGTCGACGAGCGCGACGTTGTTGATCCCGAACGTCTCCTCGAGCGGGGTGTGCCGGTACAGGGCGGCCAGCACGGCCTGGGGGTTGAACCCGGACTTGAGCTCGATCTGCAGGCGCAGCCCGTTCTTGCGGTCCGTCAGGTCCACGACGTCGGCGATGCCGCTGAGCTTCTTCGCGTCGACGCCGGCCTTGATCCGCTCGATGACCTTCTCGGGGCCCACGCCGTACGGCAGCTCGGTGACGACCAGGCCGGTGCGACGCGCGGAGACCTGCTCCACGGCGACGGCGGCCCGCATGCGGAACGTGCCGCGGCCGGTCGCGTAGGCGTCGCGGACGCCGTCGAGCCCCACGATCCGGCCGCCCGAGGGGAGGTCGGGGCCGGGGATGTGGGCCATGATCGCCTCGAGGTCCGCCTCGGGGTCCGCGAGCAGGTGGCGCGCGCCCGCCACGACCTCGCGCAGGTTGTGCGGGGCCATGTTCGTGGCCATGCCGACGGCGATGCCGGTGGTGCCGTTGACGAGCAGGTTGGGGTAGGCGGCGGGCAGCACGGCCGGCTGCTGGAGCTGGTTGTCGTAGTTGGGGACGAAGTCCACGGTGCCCTCGTCGAGGTCCGCGGTGAGCGCCAGGGCGGCCGGGGCCATGCGGGCCTCCGTGTAGCGCGGGGCCGCGGGGCCGTCGTCGAGCGAGCCGAAGTTGCCGTGCCCGTCCACCACGGGCAGGCGCAGGGAGAACGGCTGGGCGAGGCGGACCATCGCGTCGTAGATCGCGGCGTCGCCGTGGGGGTGCAGCTTGCCCATCACCTCGCCCACCACACGGGCGGACTTCACGTGGCCGCGGTCCGGGCGCAGGCCCATGCGGGACATCATGTAGAGGATGCGCCGCTGCACCGGCTTGAGGCCGTCGCGCGCGTCCGGCAGGGCGCGCGAGTAGATCACCGAGTAGGCGTACTCGAGGAAGGACGCCTCCATCTCCTCGGAGACGTCGACGTCGACGATGTTCTCCTGCTCCAGCGGCAGCGGGCGCGGGGCGTCCTGCTCGGCGGGGCGGGAACGGGATGAACGGGCCATCATGGTGGTCGGGGAGTCCTCACGGCGTCGGGGATTGTCTACAGTGATCCTATGGGTGAGACCGAAGCCGTCCGCGGATATCCCTCCCACTGGGAGGCCGATGTGGTGCTCCGTGACGGTGCGACGGCCCACCTGCGGCCCATCTCGCCCGAGGACGCCGCCGAGCTGCAGCGCATGCACGCCGGGCAGTCCGAGAACTCCATCTACCTGCGCTACTTCACGTACAAGTCCGAGCTGAGCGCCAAGGACCTGGACCGGTTCACCCACGTGGACCACCGGGACCGGGTGGCGTTCGTGATCACCCGCGGCGGCCGACTGCTCGGCGTGGGCCGCTACGACCGCTACGGGGACTCCGACGCCGCGGAGGTCGCCTTCAACATCTCCGACGCCGCGCAGGGCCGCGGACTGGGCTCCATCCTCATGGAGCACCTGGCCGTGGCCGCCCGCGAGAACGGCATCCGCCGCTTCACCGCCGAGGTCCTGCCCGAGAACCGCAAGATGCTCTCGGTGTTCCAGGAGTCCGGCTTCGAGGTGACTCGCCGCTTCGAGGACGGCGTCGTGGCCGTCGAGTTCCCCATCGACCCCACCGCCCGGTGGCGCGCCGTCGTCGAGTCCCGCGAGCACCGCGCCGAGTCCCGCAGCGTCGCCGAGCTGGTCGAGCCCGCGTCCGTGGCCGTCGTCGGCGCCTCCCGCGATCCGCAGGCCGTCGGCTCGCTCGTGCTGCGCCACGTCCTCGAGGCGGGCTTCACGGGAGCCGTCCACGCCGTGAACCGCGCCGCCGAGGACGTCCAGGGCCTCACCGCCCACCGCTCCCTGGCCGACATCGGCGAGCCGGTCGACCTCGTCGTCGTCGCTGTGCCCGCCGACGAGGTCGAGGCCCTCATCCCCGAGGCCGCCGCGGCCGGGGCCCAGGGCCTCGTGGTCCTCA
>NZ_RBLN01000277.1:0-234 GCF_003989405.1 Micrococcus sp. HSID17227
TAAAAAAAAAAAAAAAAAAAAAATCAATCTCGCAAGTAGTATCATAACCACGTCACTGCTTTTAATGCAGATAAGACAGATACGCGTAATGCTATATTGACCATCTTATTGGAGCCTGCACATAATAGGAATGTACTTACTGTACATGATCAGGTACTTGTGTGAATCGTCGCTGACAATACAAATAACACGACTCAACTACTTGCATCACTGGACAAACCGATACACACAGTA
>NZ_RBLN01000278.1:0-2518 GCF_003989405.1 Micrococcus sp. HSID17227
TCGTCCGGGGCAGCCCCCGCAGGACCCAGCCCACGACGACGCCGCGCACCGTCGCCGGCAGCGGCCGGTACAGGGTGCGCGCCAGCCCCCAGAGGCATGCCTCCCGGACGGAGTCCCGCCCGGTCCAGGACCAGCCGAGGCCGGCGCGCACGCGGCCTGGGAGGAGACCGGCGGTGACGAACCGGGCCAGGGGCATAGCCGCCCGCAGCGGCGCGGGGACGCCCTGGCCGGAGAACAGGTCGGCGGCGACCCGCCGCGCGTCGTCCGTGACCTCGAGCCGGGCCACCCGGTCGTCCCAGTAGTCCGCAAACGCCGCGCGGTCGACCGGCCAGGCGGAGGCGGGGACCTCGAGGCTCGTGGCGAGCGGGGCGTACCCGCGGTAGAGGCGGTCGGCGTCCTCGGCGTCGAGGGCGCCCCACATCCGGCGGCGCACCTGCTCCCCCATCGCATAGAGGGTGGCGGCCACCCAGAGCTGGGCGTCCGGGTCGGCGGCGTCGTAGGGGTGGCCTCCGGCGTCGAGCCCGCGGACCGGGCGGTGCGCCGCCCGCACCCGGTCGACGACCGCGTCGCGCAACGGCGCGGCCTCGGGGAGGGTGACCGCGTAGATGTAGGCGAGCGTGTGGCGGAGCCGGCGCATCGGGTCCTCGGTGAACCGGGAGTGGACGGCGACGCCGGCCCCCACCGGCCGGTGCGCCACCTGGAGCAGGATCGCCGCGCCGGCGCCGGCGAGGATCACGGTCTCGCGGGCGAGGGCGGCCGCGGAGGTCGGGGCGGAGTGGCGGGCGGGACGCATGGTCCTAGCCTCGCACCGGGCCGGGCGGAGGGGCAGGGGGCGAAGATGAACGGTGCTGTTCACCTTTTGTTCACCTTGCCGTCCGCCTGCCGCCCGTGGCACCTCGACCCGAAAACTGCATGATTGCGCCGATTTCGCGCCATGCAGGCATGCACGACAGGGTGTCACAGGTCACGTTGGTGAACACGGAGTTGCACTCTGGGAGGAAATCTGTAAACTTGTTCACAAGCAGTTCACCTAGCGTTTACGGAACGCGAGGTCGGGACTCCACCGAACTCATCACCCGCGGCCCCGCCGCGACGATCCGCCGGACTCGTGGTCCGGCAACCGAAGGAGGTGCTCACCGTGAGCATCAACACGACCAGCCACCACCTGCCCACCGCCCCGAGCCCCCTCATGCAGCGCCACGTGCTCCAGCGCGTCGAGGAGACCCTCCTCCGCCGCTTCGAGGGCACCGTCACCGCCGAGACCGTCCGCTCGGTCGTCCGCGAGGTCGTCGCCGACCTCAAGCGCGGCGCCCGCATCACCACCTTCCTGCCGGCCCTCGCCGAGCGCGAGGCCACCCGCCGCCTCCAGGCCGCGACGCCGGCCCACGAGGCGATGGCCGTCGCCGCCTGATCCCCCACACCGACGCGAAGACCCGTCGGCCCGCCCCGCGAGGGGCCGTGGCCGGCGGGTCTTCTCGCCTCCCCGGACGCTTTCGTTCGAGAAACGGCGTCACCGCTCCTTGCTGATGCGGCCATCCGGCACCTCCGCTCCTGGACGCCGTTCCATCGCCGCCCACGCGAATCCGGCGTGCGACGCCGTTTCCCGAACGAAAGCACCGCGACACGCCGCCATTTCCCGAACGAAAGCGCGACCGGCACGGGAGGCCTCAGTCCTCGGCGACGCCCAGCGCTCGGCGCATCGGCAGGAACTTGGCCCGGATCTCCGTGACCTCCTCCTCGGGCACCGCTCCCGGGACCATCCCGCCCCCGGCCTGCAGCCGCACCCCGCCGGGCACCTGCTGGCCACAGCGCAGCGCCAGGGCGATCTCGCCGTCGCCGTCCTGGTCGAGCCACCCGACCGGGCCCGCATAGCGGCCGCGGTCCACGGGCTCGACCTCCGCGATCACCCTCACCGCGTCCGGCGTGGGGGTCCCGCCGACGGCCGCCGTCGGATGCAGCGCGGCCACCACGTCCAGCACGGTCCCCCGCCCATCCCGCAGCCGGCCGCGCACGGACGTGGCCAGGTGGTGCACGTTCGGCAGGGTCAGGACGGTGGGCGCGGGGTCGTCATCGGCGAGGTCGACGACGGGCGCCAGCGCGTCCAGCACCGACCGCGCCGCCCAGCGATGCTCCTCCGCCAGCCGCGGATCACAGGCCAGACGCTCCCGCAGCGCGGCGTCCTCCTCCTCGTCCGCGCCGCGCGGCATGGACCCCGCCAGCACCCGCGAGCCCACGAGCCCCGCGTGCCGCGTGGCGAGGACCTCGGGCGTGGCGCCCAGCAGCCCGCCGACGGCGAACACCCAGGTCTGCGGGTACTCGCGGCGCAGGGCCCCGATCGCCCGCCACAGGTCGGCGTCGTCCGCGGGGACGGTCATCGTGCGGCTGATCACGACCTTCGCCAGCTCCCCGCCCGAGTCGGCCATCCGCGTCAGCAGCTCGCGCACCCCGGCCGCGTAGCCGGCGTCGTCCCAGGCACGGTCGGCGACGTCGGCGGGCAGGGGCACCGCGCCGTCGGCCA
>NZ_RBLN01000279.1:0-2581 GCF_003989405.1 Micrococcus sp. HSID17227
CTCGCCGCCCGAGACCCGCCTGCGCCTCGCCCTCGTGGCCGGCGGGCTGCCGGAGCCGGGGCTGCAGGCCGCGCTCGAACCCGAGGACCCCTTCTCCCCCGTGGCCGACCTCGCCTACCGCCACGTGCGCCTGGCCCTGCAGTACGACGGTGCCGGGCACCGCACGCGGGAGCAGCAGGCGCGCGACGCCCGCCGGGACCGCTACGGCCAGGCGCGCGGCTGGACGACGCTCCGCGTCACCTGGGCGGATGGGCGCGAGGACTTCCGTGGCGTCGTCGCGGTGGTCCGACGCCGCCTCGGCCCCTCCGCCTCGACATGAAGACGCTCCGGCGAACGCATTGGGGGCGGTTTCGGGTGGTATTCCGTCGGAATACCACCCGAAACCGCCCCCAAACGCAGGGTCAGCGCCCCCGGGTCAGCGCTGCGGGTACTGGCGCAGCTGCTCGCCCACGTAGATCTGGCGCGGGCGGCCGATCTTGGTGGCCGGGTCCTCCATGAGCTCGCGCCACTGGGCGATCCAGCCGGGCAGGCGGCCCAGGGCGAAGAGGACGGTGAACATCTTCTCCGGGAAGCCCATGGCCTTGTAGATCACGCCGGTGTAGAAGTCGACGTTCGGGTAGAGCTTGCGCTCCACGAAGTAGTCGTCGGCGAGGGCCTTCTCCTCGAGACGCTGGGCGATCTCCAGCAGCTCGTCGTTGCCGCCCATCTTGCCCAGGATGTCCTCGGCGGTCTTCTTGATGATCTTGGCCCGCGGGTCGTAGTTCTTGTACACGCGGTGCCCGAAGCCCATCAGACGGACGCCGTCCTCCTTGTTCTTCACCTTCTCCATGAAGTCCTCGGGCGTGATGCCCTCCGACTTGATCTTCCGGAGCATGTTCAGCACGGCCTCGTTGGCGCCACCGTGCAGCGGGCCGTAGAGGGCGTTGATGCCGGCGGACACCGAGGCGAACAGGTTGGCCTGGGTGGAGCCGACCAGGCGCACCGTCGAGGTGGAGGCGTTCTGCTCGTGGTCCGCGTGCAGCATGAGCAGCAGGTCGAGGGCCTTGACCACGTCCGGGTCGATGTCGTATTCCTCGGCCGGCACGCCGAAGCACAGGCGGAGGAAGTTCTCCACGTAGTTCAGCGAGTTGTGCGGGTACATGAACGGCTGGCCCAGCGACTTCTTGAACGCGTAGGAGGCCAGCACCGGCAGCTTGCCCAGCAGACGCACGGTGGAGATGTGGACCTGCTCCGGATCGTGCGGGTCCAGGGAGTCCGGGTAGAACGTGGACAGCCCGGACACGGAGGAGGACAGCACCGGCATGGGGTGCGCGTCCCGCGGGAAGCCGTTGAAGAACAGCTTGAGGTCCTCGTGCACCATGTTGTGGCGCAGGATGTTGGTCTCCCAGGCCTCCAGGGTCTCCTTGGACTCGGGCAGCTCACCGTAGATCAGCAGGTAGGCCACCTCCATGAACGAGGAGTGCTCGGCGAGGTCCTCGATGGCGTAGCCGCGGTAGCGCAGGATGCCCTGGTCGCCGTCGATGAACGTGACGGCCGACTTGGCGTTCGCCGTGTTCATGAAGCCCGGGTCGTAGGTGACGTCGCCGGTCTCCTTCAGGAGCGGGGCGATGTTGATGCCGTTGTTGCCCTCTGTGGCGTGCTCGACGCCCAGGTCCAGGCTCTGCTCGCCGACGGTCAGCCGGACGGACTCGTGATGGGTCACGGGTGTGCTCCCTCGTCTTGTCTTCTCGATGGCCCGGGTTCGCACGCCCATGTGGGCGCGCCCACGCGGGGACGACTCTGCTCCAAACTATCAAGGACCGGCCCGGGACGCGCGGTCGCTTCCCCCGACGACGGCCCCCGACCCCGGCTCAGCCGGTCCGCGGCCCGCGGGCCGTGAGTCTCGCCGCGGCCCGGGCGACCGCCTCGTCCGTGGCGGTGATCGCCACGCGGACGTAGCCGTCGCCGCCGGCACCGTAGAACACGCCGGGCCCGGCGATGATGCCCAGGTCCGCCAGGTCGCCCAGCAGGTCCCACGAGTCCTGCGCCGTGGCGTCGGCCGGGTCCAGGTCCGCCCGCCGGGTCCACAGGTACAGCCCCGCCTCGGAGTGGTCCACCGTGTGGCCGGAGGCCTCCAGCGCGGTGCGCAGCGCGTCCCGACGGCGGCGGTAGCGGTCCTTCTGCTCCGCCACGTGTGCGTCGTCGGCCAGGGCCACGGCCATCGCGTGCTGCACCGGGGCGGGCACGATCATGCCCGCGTGCTTGCGGGTGTTGATCAGGGTCGCCACGAGCTGCGGATCCCCCGCGGCGAACGCGGCGCGGTAGCCGGCGAGGTTGGACTGCTTGGACAGCGAGTAGACGCTCAGCAGGCCCGTCAGGTCGCCACCGGAGACCTCGTCGGACAGGATGCAGGGCACGACGGCCCCGTCCCACGCGTCCCAGCCGAGCTCGGCGTAGCACTCGTCCCCGCACACCACGGCGCCCACGTCACGGGCGGCGTCCACCGTGCGGCGCAGCGCCGCCGCGTCCAGCACGGCGCCGGTGGGGTTGGCCGGCGAGTTGGTCCACACGAGGCGCACCCGCTCCCGCACCTCGGGCGCCA
>NZ_RBLN01000027.1:0-16917 GCF_003989405.1 Micrococcus sp. HSID17227
TGCTCGACCGGCCCAGCCGTCCGCGCCGTTCACCTGCCCAGCTCGACCCCGAGGTGGTGGCCCAGATCCAGACCCTGCGTCGCAGGGAGAAGTGGTCAGCCCGCCGCATCCATCACCACCTCGTCTCTGAAGGCCACCAGCTGTGCCTGCGCACTGTGGGCAGGTGGCTGCACCGACTGGGCATCTCCCGGTTGCCAGACCTCGCGCCCACGGGTGAGGACCTGCGCCAACGACCCCAGAAGATCACCGCCCGCGGCCCGGGGCACATGGTGCACCTGGACGTGAAGAAGATCGGGAAGATCCCTGACGGGGGCGGCTGGCGTGCTCACGGACGTGAAAGTGAAGCAGGCCGTGCTTCCAAGCGTGGTGCCGGCCGGCGGGTCGGGTACACCTACCTGCACTCGGCGATCGACGGGTACACCCGCCTGGCGTACACCGAGGCGTTGGAGGATGAGAAGGCGGTGACCACGATCGGGTTCTTCTGCCGGGCCCGCGCGTTCTTCGCCGCCCACGGCATCACCGTGGACCGGGTGGTCACGGACAACGGGAACAACTACCGGGCCGTGGACTTCACCGCCAAGGTGGTCTCGCTCGGGGGCCGGCATCACCGGATCCGACCCTACACCCCGCGCCATAACGGGAAGGTCGAGCGGTACAACCGGCTGATGGTCGATGAGGTCCTCTACGCCCGCCCGTATACCTCAGAGCAAGCTCGGCGTGAGGCGCTGGCCGTGTGGGTGAACCACTACAACTACCATCGGCCTCATACCTCCTGCGGGGACGCCCCTCCGGCCTCGTTGGCACCGGCCCGAGTCAACAACGTCATGCCCTCCTACAACTAGGGCGTGTTGCTAAAGGATAGTAGTCAGCCAATGCAGTGTCGCGGCGAGGCAGAGCCCGGCGTGATAGTTCCGGGCGTACTTGTCCGAGCGCATCGCGATCCCTCGCCACTGCTTGAGCCGGTTGAAGCACCGCTCTACGACGTTGCGTCCCCGGTAGCGCTGGCGCTGGTCTTCACCGAAGTCGATCGGTCTTCCTGGGCGGCGGCGCCGGTGCGTGATCTGATCGGCCCGCTCGGGGATCGTGGCCGCGATGCCATGCCGGCGCAGCCAGGCCCGGTTCGCCTTCGAGGGGTAGCCCTTGTCTGCAATCAGGCGGTCAGGCCGTATCCGGGGCCGCCCACGGGCCCCGGCAACGCTGATCTGCTCCAGCGTGGTGGCCAGCATCGAGGTGTCCGCCACCTGCCCGCCGGTCACCACGAACGCCAGCACCCTGCCCTTGCCATCACAGACCAGATGATTCTTCGTCGTCAGACCGCCACGGGAGCGTCCGATGGCATGGTCAGCCGGCTCGTCCCCGGATTTCTTGTAGTTCATCCAGGCCCCCTGTGGGGCGGGGCAGGGTCGCCCCGTGCTGGTGGACGCGCACGATCGTGGAATCGATCGAAGCCACCCAATCCAGCTCGCCAGCCTGCTGTGCCATCGACTGAGTACGCTCGAGCACCTGCTCCCACACGCCTTGGGCGGCCCACCGGTTGAAGTTCTTGTAGATCGTGTTCCAGTTCCCGAACCGCTCGGGCAGATCCCGCCACGGCGCCCCCGTGCGGAAGCGCCACGCGGTGGCCTCGACCACCGCGCGCCGATCCACCGGGGGCCGACCGGTGGACTTCGGGGCAGGGAACAGCGGGCCGATCACGGCCCAGACCTCGTCCGAGATGACATCACGCGACATGACCCCAGACTCGCGCATCCACGTCCCCGAATCCTTTAGCAACACGCCCTAGGGCGCGGTCAGCACGGCGCCTGCGTGCGCGGGCACCAGCCCGTGGGCGGCGGCGTACTGGAAGCGCAGCATCTGGGCCAGGTGGGCCTGGGCTTGCATGAACGCGAGGACCTGAGCGGCGTCGGGCCGGTAGGCGGTGCCGTCGGCGGTCTGGGCGCGCACCATCTCGGGACGGTCGTGGGCGACCCAGCGGGCCACCTCGGAATCTGTGGACGGCAGGGACGTGGTCATCCGCCCTTGCCAGGACACCTGGATCATCAGGGACACCTCCACCCTTACGTTGATCTGACGTCAACATACTAGGTGGGCTGGCAGGTGGAGGGCAACAAGCTCTGGGCGCGCGAAAGCGCCCCGCGAGGTTCCTGCGACTGTCAGATCAACGGGAAAGCGGGGCGCTTCTGGGGTCGAGTCTAGGCGATCGGCGCCACAGGCGGGAAGGCGTCCGGGGTGTCGATGAACCGCTGTAGCACCTGGCAGCAGTGCCACCAATGGCAGGCTGCGGTGCTCGCATGTGCGCGCTCGCTGTCGGTCACCACCTCGCTGGCCTCGGCCAGGGCGGCCTCCAGGTGCTCGACCTCGATACTCATGGCTCCTCCGATCCGCGGGTGTCCTTCACCGTGGATAAGGCCGTCGCGCGGCCGTGATGTCCCTTCTGGGCGCCAGGCAGAGCGAAGCCCTCCCGGCGCGGAGGGGGGATGGCCAGGAGGGCTTCTAAGTCGCAGGCCCTACGGGATGGGCTCACGTTCGACCTGTGCAAACCGTAGCAGGGGCAGTGGTGACGGGGGGAAGGTTGTGGATAAGGGTTGCGGGGGTATGGAATGACGCGTATGGTTTGACGTGTATCGCTAGACCTACGTGAGGTGATTCTGTCGCCTCCAGATTGAGAGAGCACCCCCATGACCACCTTCTACTACTCCGTCAACGAGATGGCTCGGCAAGCCGGCTTCACCTCGCCCTCCACCTGGACCCGCATCAAGAACGACCTGCGCGCCCCCGACGCCGTCATGGTCAGCAAGATCCAGGGCGCCGGCTGGACCCTGGACAGCTGGGAGGACGCCGCCAACAACGAGCTGCACACCCGTCGCGAGCCCCTGATGAAGGCCATCACTCGCCTGCGCCTCGAGGAGGAGGCCCTGCGTCAGGAGTACGGCGTGACCGACCAGGACGAGCCGGCCGACCAGAAGGCGGAGGGCTGAGCCATGAACGCTATCGAGCTGAAGTGCCGCCGAGAGGCCCTCGGTCTGTCCCGCGACGCCCTCGCCGACACCCTGGGTGTCGCGGAGAAGAGCATCACCCGCTGGGAGTTCGGCAAGAACCCGCCGCGGGACTGGTCCTGGATCGACTCGGCCATGACCCGCCTGGAGGACTACCGCGAGCGCCTCGTGGAGGAGCTGATCGCCGAGACCTTGCGCGTGCATGAGCAGGCCGGTGCCGCGCTGATGTTGACCTACGCTTCCCGCGGTTCCTTCTACAGGTGGTTGCCGGAGATGGAGGAGCCGGACATGGGTGATGGCATCGAGGTGATTCCCGTGGAGCTGCACCGGGCGGCTACCGCCGAGGCCGCGCGCCGGCTGCGGGTGAGCCATGGGCTGCACGCCGTGATCGAGGCTGTGCCCACTCCGCAGGAGGGTGAGGGGGCGGGCTCGTGAGCGTGCGTCGATGGGTCTCGAGCGTCGTCGCCGTGGTGGCCGCTCTGGGTGTGGTTGGCGCCGTCGGGGGTGGACATGTGCAGGGGGTCCAGGTGCCAGAGGTGAAGCTTCCCAAGGTGGCGTTGCCCAGCGGAGTGGAGCTGCCCTCACTCGGCGACACGTCCCCGACGCCGGCGGCCGGCCCGGTCGGGGGCCAGCTCGAGCAGCTGGCCCTGACCTCCGCGGCACCGGCCAGCGCCTACACGCGAGACGCATTCGGCCAGCGCTGGGCGGACGTGGACCGCAACGGCTGTGACACCCGCAACGACGTGCTGCGGCGCGACCTGACACAGGTGCAGATCAAGCCCGGCACGCAGGGGTGCAAGGTGCTCTCCGGCCAGCTCGTGGACCCCTACAGCGGCGCTACGATCCCCTTCTCCTCCCAGGACTCCCAGGCCGTGCATATCGACCACACGGTCTCCCTTGCCGATGCCTGGGCCTCCGGGGCGTGGGCGTGGGACGAGTCCCAGCGCACGGCGTTCGCCAACGACCCGGCGAATCTGCTGGCCGTGGATGGGCCGGCGAACACCTCGAAGTCGGATGCGACCGCGGCGGACTGGCTGCCGGACACCGTTGCGGGCCGATGTGAGCTCGTGGAGCACCAGGTGGTGGTGAAGGCCAAGTGGGGGCTGAGCGTCACCGAGCGCGAGCGCGCGGCGATGCGCAGGGTGTTGGCCTCCTGCCCGTCTGGGTGAGCGAGGCCGTAACGTGTCCGGGGGGTGGGTGACCATGCCACTGAACGGATGGACGATGCTGGCGCAGGAGGAGGTGCGAGCGATGACGACTACCACGGGTACCGACCTGGTCCCGAGGCTGCGCGCGTTCAAGCACCGCCTGGACCCCAACCCCGCCCAGGCCACCCTGCTGGCCCAGTACGCCGGCGCCGCGCGCGTCGCCTACAACATGCTCACCGCCCACAACCGGGCCGCCCTGGCCGCCAGTGCCGCCCGTCGCACCGAGCTGGCCGAGACCGGGCTGGCCGGCCCCGAGCTGGCCGCACGCATGAAGGCCGAGCGCGCCGCCGACCCCACCCTCCGCGTGGCCAGCTACCAGTCGTACTCCACGACCCACCTGACCCCGCTGATCCGCCGCCACCGCGAGGCCGCCGCCGCGATCGCCGCAGGCGCCGACCCGGCCGAAGCATGGACCGACGAGCGATACGCCGAGCCCTGGATGCACACCGTGCCCCGCCGCGTCCTGGTCTCCGGCCTCCAGAACGCCGCGAAGGCCACCGAGAACTGGATGGCCTCCGCCTCCGGCACGCGCGCCGGCGCGCGCGTCGGCCTGCCGCGGTTCAAGAAGAAGGGCCGGTCCCGGGACAGCTTCACCATCCCCGCCCCCGAGGTCATCGGCGCCGCGGGCACCCCCTACAAGCGCGGCGAGCCCCGCCGCGGGGTGATCACCGACCACCGGCACCTGCGCCTGGCCTCCCTGGGGACCATCCGCACCTACGACAAGACCAGCCGCCTGGTCCGCGCCTGCCGCCGCGGCGCCCAGATCCGGTCCATGACCATCTCCCAGGCCGGCGGACGGTGGTACGCCTCGATCCTCGTTGCCGACCCCACCCCCATCCGGACCGGGCCCAACCGTCGCCAGCGCGCCAACGACGCCGTCGGCGTGGACCTGGGCGTCAAGCACCTGGCCGCCCTCTCCACCGGCGAGGTCATCGACAACGGCCGTCCCGGTGCCCGCCAGGCCGCCCGCCTGACCCGCCTCCAGCGTGCCTACGCCCGCACCCAGCCCGGCTCGAACCGCCGCGAGCGCGTGCGCCGGCAGATCGCGGCACTCCATCACGGGATCGCCCTACGTCGGGCGGGGCTGCTGCATCAGGTGTCCACGAGACTGGCGATGGACTTCGCGGTGGTCGCCCTGGAGGACCTGAACGTGGCGGGGATGACCCGTTCGGCTCGCGGGACGCTCGAGGCGCCGGGTAGGAACGTGGCCGCCAAGTCCGGGTTGAACCGGGCGATCCTGGATGCCGGGCTGGGGATGCTGCGCCGGCAGCTGGACTACAAGACCTCCTGGGCAGGGTCCCAGGTGAAGATGATCGACCGATTCGCGCCCTCCTCGAAGGCGTGCTCGCGCTGCGGGACAGTCAAATCCACGCTGTCCCTGGCCGAGCGGACCTTCGAGTGCGAGGCCTGCCACCTGGTGATCGACCGCGACGTGAACGCCGCGATCAACATCCGGGCGTGGGCTGTGCAGGAGGAGCGTGGAGCAGGGGTCGGGCTCGCCCGAGGCCGTCGGGAGAGTCGAAACGGACGTGGAGCTGCTGTCTCGGGCCCGCCATCTGGCGGGGCCGCGGGGCAGGGGCGTGGAAGCGTCAAGCCCGCACCCCAGGGTGTGGGCATGTCCAGCCGGGCAACTGGCTGGTCATCCCAACCCCCCTCAACCGAAGGGGAAAGCGCAGAGCGCGGAGCATCCGCCCTAGCCAGGTAGTGGAAGCCCCGCGCACGCAGGGATGAGCCCAGGGGAACAGGGGAACAAACACTCGCTCACCGGGGAAGCCCCGCGCACGCAGGGATGAGCCCTACGTCAGCCAGATCATGCAGCTCGCCCAAGCGGAAGCCCCACGCACGCAGGGATGAGCCCTTGCACCCCTCCCCCGTTAGAGGGTGGAACAGGGAAGCCCCGCGCACGCAGGGATGAGCCCACGAACGTGTTGCGCTCGCCCTCGTGGACCTGGGCGACCCCGTGCACGCAGGGATGAGCCCCAGATGGCGGCCTTGAATCGGATCGAATACCGGGAAGCTCCGCCCGCGCAGGGATGAGCCAGACTCCCAGGGGCATTCACGGCTCCTGGGTTGAGCTGTCGTAGGGATCTGGGCTGGTCCCCGGTTCTTCCTAGACGCCAGCCAGTGCTCGTGACAGCTGCGGGTGTCGTGGAGGTGCTGCGGGGACGTGTCGCGGTGTCCGCGGGATGCTCAGCTGGTGGGCTCGGGGACGGTGGCCTCGCACTGGACCATGGGCATGCCCTTGGGGTCGCCGGTCTGGGCGTCCAGGGGGGCGGTGGTGCCGTCGGCGATGATCTCGCAGTGCAGGTCGCCGGCGGCGGGCAGCTGCGGGACGTTGGCGATCACCTGGATCTTTTCACCGGGCTTGGCCTGGGTGCGCAGGGTCAGGGGGGTGGTGCCGGCGGGCTCGGCGGGGATGGTCTCGTTGGTGTGGGTGTCCGCGCCGGTGCCGCCCACGAAGAGGTTCACGCCGCCGCGGGCTGCCGTGGTGGTGGTGCCGTCGCGGGGGATCCACTGGATGCGGATCTGCACGTCCACGGGCTTGGCGGGGGCCGAGCTGGAGGGACGTGTCGTGGGGGTGGCCGAGCTGGCGGCCGCAGTGGGTGCCGTGGTGCTGCTCGCGGCTGCCGTAGGGGCCGCGCTCGCGCTCGTCGACGGGGCAGGAACAGGTGTGGCGGTGCACCCCTGGAGGGCGAGGCCGGCCAGGGCCAGGGGGAGCAGGATCAGGGGGCGGGTGCGCATCAGGGGGTCTCCTTCGGTGCGGGGCGGATCAGGCGTCCAGGATGGTGATGGTGGCCCCGGGCTCCAAGCGCTCGAGGTCGGCCGCGGTGAGGACCGCGAGGTTGTGCTCCAGGCTCGCCTCGCGGACGTCGCCGGTGTCGGGGAGGCGGCAGGCGCGGTGCAGGGACTGCTCCAGCGCGGTGATCGCGGACGGGTCGGCGTGGCGGCCGTGGCGGATCAGGCCGCCGACGGTGCCCTCGAAGGACTCTTCGGAGCCGTGGGGGGTGATCGGGATGCGGGAGCGGGCGTTCAGGGGCATGGGGTCTCCTGGGGGCGTGGAGGTCGTGATGGTCATCCTGCCCGCCCTCCCGCCGGTGTGGCGGGAGGGCGGGGGAGGATCAGCGGATCACCAGGACGGGGCCGGTGATGATCTCGCGGGCGTCGAAGCCGGCGTCGTGGATCATCTCGGTGGCCGTGGAGTTGAACGGGCGGGAGGAACTGTGGCGGGCGTCGGCCCAGAGCGACCAGTCGCCGTCCATGCCGTCGTAGTCGCCGGGGTTGTAGATCTCAGCGGTGGCGCCCAGCAGGCGGTCGACGTCAGCGGGGATGGTGTGGAGCTCGACGTCGGCGGTGGTGCCGTCGGGGTGGATCATCGTGGCCTTGGTCATCGGAGTCCCTTTCGTCGGGGGTGCGGGGGTCCGGATAACCCCTGCTGATGTGTATAACCATACACGCGCAAGAGGGACGGAGCAACAGGGGCGTGGGATTCGTGGGTGGCCCCGGTGCGGCCGGGGCGGGCGGGCCGCGGGGCCCGCCCGCCCGTGGGGCTCAGTCGTCGAGGCCGAGCCGCTCGCGCAGAGCCTTGGTGGGGGGCAGGTAGGTCTCCCCGTCGTCGGCCAGGTCGCCGGTGATCAGCACCGGGCCGACGATGACGTCGTCCGGGGCGAGGATGGTCAGCTCGTGGACGATCCGGTGACCCTTGGAGTTGACCGGCAGGCCGGCGATCTTGCCCTCCTCGTTGAGCCAGATGGTGTGGTCGCCATCGTCGGAGGACAGGGCCTCCACGTAGCCGCCGACGTGCTGCTGGAAGTCCTTCAGGCCGTTGACCTGCTCCTCGGTGACGTCGCCGGTGGGGGTGATCAGGATTGCGTTGGCCATGATGGCTGTCCCTTCTATGGGGTGCGGGGATCCGGGTGATCCCTGCTGGTGTGTCTAACCATACACATATGCGGGCGGATTTGCAACACCCTGCATCGCATCAGCCGCCGGCTGTGCGACGGATGCAGCCGGCCCTGCATCTCCGCGACACGTCCCCGGGGTGCCGCGAGCGCGGGGCCAGGGTGGGCCCCGCGCTCGCGGGTGGGGGGTCAGCCCAGGGCGGTACCGAGCTCGTGGTGGGCGACCCTGTCCAGGGCCGCGACCAGCTCGGGGTGCAGCTGGGTGAGGACCTCCACGGCGCGGCGGCCGCGCGGCTCCTCACGCAGTGCCTGCTACTGCTGGGCCGCCGTGTAGGCGTGGTCGCCGCGGCGCACGCTCGCGGGCCGGTAGGGGTCAGCGGGCGGGGTTCAGGATGGACTCGGGCAGATGGAAGGGTGGCTGGTGGGTGCTGACGGCCTCGGCGGGGTCCTGGCGCATCATGCCGTGGGCCCAGCCGCTGAGGTCCCATCCGAGGTAGCCGGGGCGGCCGCCGGCGAGCAGGCGCAGGGGACCGAGGCGGCGGTGACGGTGGGCGGTGCGGGTCAGCTCGGCGAGGACTCCGGCGGGGACGTGGGTGTCCAGGCATCGGCAGGCGATCAGCGCGTCCGGGTCGATCAGAGCGGAGTCCACCACGGGCGGGCGGACGGTGGCGGCGATGTTGGGCAGGCGCAGGGTCGAGTCGGCCAGGTGGAGGTAGACCAGCTCGTCGTCGGCCTCCACGGCCACCGGGTGCAGGGTGCGCTCGGGCAGGGCGCGCAGGGTCTTGATGAGGTGGTGGGCCTGGTCGGCGCGCAGCATGGCCCCGGACTCGAGGGGGCCGGTGCTGGCGTCGAGGGCGCGGGCGCCGGCGCGGGAGGTGTGGGTGCCATCGGAGCCGGTCAGCTCCAGGCACTGCTGGCGGGCGCGCAGGATCACCGCGGGCGTCGGGGTGCCGGGGGTGTGGGTGGCGGGCAGGCGGGTGGGCCAGGCGGCCAGGTCCAGGGCTCGGTACAGGTGGTCGGCGGTGGTGATGATGCCCATGGGGCTCCTCCTTGGAAGGGGTGCTGGGGGCCTCATGCCCCCTGCGACGTGTCCAACCATACACATGCAACGGCGGCCGCACAACATCATCCGCGAGCGCGGATCGGCGCGCCCCTGGTGGTGACGCGGAGCGGGCGGGGACGTGTCGCGGTCCCCGGTAGCCGGCGGCAGCTCGAAGCAGCCGGCAGCTCGTCTCCGCGACACGTCCCCCCGTCCCCGCCGGCGCGCGGCCGGCGGGGACGGGTGCCGGTCAGCCACGCGGGCTCACGTGGGCGGCGTGCGTGCGGCCCAGCGCCCAGTCGCCCAGGTGCCAGGCCAGCAGATCGTCGCGCTCGCGGACGGCCCAGGCGTCGAGGCTGTCCTCGGGGCCCATGGCCGGCCCGCCCGTGAGCAGGTCCAGGCACAGGCCGGCGTGGAGCCCCCACAGGGGGCCGGGGACGGCGCCGCCCGGGGTGCTCGGGGGCACCGGGCCGGCCATGTCGCGCGGACGAACGGCGAGCGTGTCCACCGGGGAAAGCGTGTCGGCCTTGTTGCTGGCGGAGGCGAAGATGACCCAGAGGTCGCGCACCAGGTAGACGCCGACGGCGTCGGCGCGCAGCTCCACGGTCTCGTAGGTGTCGTCGAGTTCGGCCAGGCGGGCCAGCAGGGTCTGGGTGCCGTGGAGCGAGAGCACTGCGAGCAGGGCCTCGTCGCCGGTGTCCGTGCGCGGGGCCGGGTCGGCGTAGGCGCGGGAGAAGCTCTCCCCTGCCGCGGAGTAGATCCGCAGGGAGCCGTCGGGCTGGAGGGCCAGGCCCACGCCGCCGGCGTCGGGGTCCGTGTCTGTGGCGGCCGCGCGGGCAGCCTGGGAGCCGGCGTAGAGCGCGCGGGCGAGGGTGGCGGGGCGGTAGAGCAGCTGGGACATCGGGGGCCTCCTTGGCCTCGGGGTGCGGGGGGCCTCGTGCCCTCTGCGATGTGTCTAACCATACACGTCCGGATGGGTGGGTGCAACACTGAAGCACAGCAGGTCTCCGCGACACGTCCCCCCAGGATCCCGGCCCGCGAGCGCGGGCCGGCTCAGAGGCCCAGGACTTCCAGCAGGGCGGCAGCGTCGGCGCGCGGGTCGCGCGCGGTCGTGGTGGTCTCCTCGTGGACGTCGTCGCCGCCGACCAGGGTCTGGTGCAGCTCGAAGCCGGCAGCGGTGGCGGTGACCGTGGCCCGACGGTGGAGCATGCAGAAGGCCTGGTGGATGGCCCACTCGGGCAGGCGCAGGGCCAGCGCGCGCAAGTGCTCGGCAGCCCGGATCATGTCCGCGCCCGGGGTCGCCGGGTCCAGATCCGCCGGCAGGCCGAAGGTGATCTCCCGCAGGCCCGGGTGCAGCTCGAGGATCTCCAGGTAGGCGTCATCGGCGGCGTCGCGGGCCTCGTCCGGGCCGGCGTCCTCAGCCTTCTCGTCCTCCAGTCGGGCGGGCCGCCAGGTGGCGGCCCGTCCGGGGTGTGTCAGGCGATGTAGACGTCGCCCTCGATGTAGCGCAGGCGCTCGCGGCCGTCGGGGCTGGTGAGGGTGTAGGCGTAGTGGGCCTCGTACTCGCTCACGGTCCATCCGGCATCGGCCAGCGCGCCGGAGAGGGTGTGGTCGGCGTTGGCGCCGGAGTAGAACGCGTCGCCGACAGAGCCGGGACCGTGGGGGTCGTACTGGTGCAGGACGTCGATAACGCCCTGGGCGGTGGTGGGCTCGTGCAGGCGCAGCATGGCCTCGGTGATGCGGATCTGGTCCCAGTAGTCGTCCATGGCGGTCTCCTTGGTCGGGGTGCCGGGGGCCTCGTGCCACCTGCGATGTGTATAACCATACACATCAAGTAAGGCGGATGCAACACCATCCGTGAGCGGCGTGCGTGTGGGGTCAGAGGGAATGGGTGGCGGCGTCATGGGCCGCGTGGAGAGCCTGCGCGCGCCCCACCTCCTGGGCTGCGCAGGCCGCGCGGGCGGCCGCGGCCTCCTGAGCCGCGCGCCGCTCCAGCAGCGCACGGGCGACGTCCTCGGCAGTGCCTTGCTGCCCGGCGTGCCACAGCACGCGCAGGGCCGGGACGCCGTCGACGTCGGGCAGGCTCGCCAGAGCGGAGTCGATCCGCTCGGGGGAGAGCGGGTCCTCCGGGCGCTCGCGGCCTTGGGCGACGGCGAGCTGGAGCGTCTGGCGGTAGTGATGCTCCCGCTCCAGGGTCTGGCCCCAGAGCACGGGCGGGGCCTCCACGGCGAGCCCGGACTCCTCCAGCCTCGTGCGGGCCCGTCCCGCCCGCGCCCGGTCCTGCGCTCGCAGGATGGAAGGGGCCAGCAACAGACCAGCTGCGGCCGTGAGCACCGCCCCAAAGACCTGGCTGATCGCCAGGCCGGCGGAGTCAGGGTGAGGTGTGGCGGACGCGGCGGTGGGGGGCGGGACCAGCACCACCCAGGCCAACGCCGCCACGAGCGGCACCACCAGGGCCAGAAGGTCGTGCCAGAGCGGTCTGGTCGGCGGGGCGGCCGCATGGACAGCGTCCAGCAGATCCTGGCCCTCGGGGGTCGCGGGGATGAGCCAAGTTCCGGCGGCGGTGTGGTGGGCGGTGATGGGGGTGGGCATGAGGACTCCATCTCGGTAGGGGCGCCGGGGTCAGCGCCCGGGGGCATCTACCGGGGATAAGGCCGCGATCGGCCCCGCATGTCCCCCCGCACGGCAGAGAAGCCGGCGGGGACGGGGGCGCGGTCAGGGCGGGGACGTGTCGTGGTCCTCGAGTGCCGGCAGCAGCTCGATGCAGCCGGCAGCTCATCTCCGCGACACGTCCCCGCCCCGCCCTGGCCCGACCGCGAGCGCGGGGCGCGCGGCCGGGCCGGGGGTGCGGTGGGGATCAGGGCAGGTGCGGTCCCCCCGCACGGGAGGGAAGCCGGCGGGGACGGGGGCTGTGTCAGGGGGGGGACGTGTCGTGGTCCCGTAGCGCAGGCAGCAGCGGGTTGCAGCCCGCAGGTCATGTCCGCGACACGTCCCCGCGCCGCCCTGGCCCGACCGCGTGCGCGGGGCGCGCGGCCGGGCCGGGGGTGCGGTGGGGATCAGGGCAGGTAGAGGACGGCGGCGTCGTGCCGGGCGGCGAGTCCGGCGTGCTCGTCGGCCAGGTCGCGCGGGCGGGTGCGGTGGCGCGGGGGCGTGTAGAGCCGCCCGTGGGCCCAGTCGCCGATGCTCCAGTCCGTCAGGGCCGGCTGGCCGGGGACGGTGTAGAGGCGGGGGCTGGAGGCCAGGTGGGCGCTTGCGCCCAGCAGGGACGCGAGGGTGCCCGCGTGCGTGGGGGCCGGAGAGGGGATCAGCTGGTCCGCCTGCGGCAGGGGGAACGGGCCCGAGGGGGCGCTGGCCCCCTCGGGGGTGGCGGTGCGGTAGACGCGATGGCGGTAGGCGTGGCCGGGGCGGTCCGGGTTGTGCACCTTCAGGAACAGGCAGGGGGCATGCATGGCCAGGTGTGCCGGGTAGGTCCCGGGCAGGCTGTCCAGCTCGTGGCTGAGGAGCAGGGCGTCCGGGAAGGACAGGGCCACCGGGGCCAGGCCCTGTCCGTGGGTGACCGGCTCGCAGGGAGCGTAGGCGCGCGCCCACTCCCGGGGCCGGCAGACGGTGAGGCGGTAGCCGGCATCGGTCAGCTCGAACCAGACGCGCCCGTGCGTGCGGGCGTGGTCGCTGGCCCAGCCCAGCGTCGCCAGGGCCGCGTGGAGGGCCTGGCGCAGGGATCGGATCGTGGTGGTGGGATTGTTGATGATGCTCACGGGAGCCTCCTTGGAAGGGGTGCCGGGGGCCTCATGCCCCCCGCGACGTGTCCAACCATACACATACACCGACGCGCGCACAACCCCATCCGCGAGCGCGGGCCGGAGCGCCATCGGTCGTGTCACAGGAAGGGCGGGGACGTGTCGCGGTGCCCGGCAGCCGGCGGCAGCTCGATGCTGCCGGCAGCTCATCTCCACGACACGTCCCCCGGCGGCCGCGAGCTCGGGGGTCTCCCGCGCTCGCGGCCGCCGGGGGCTGGCGAGGTGGTCAGCGGCTCAGGCGCAGGCGGTCCACGTCATGGCAGGCCTCCACGGCGGCGCGGTCGTCGGCGGCCCTCCTGGCCAGGGTGGCGTGCTCGGGGTGGGCGGTGTTCGCGCGGGCCAGGGCCTCGGAGTCGGTGGCGATGCGCTCCAGCAGGTCCCGCCGCTGGCAGCTCAGCCGGATGGCCTCCTCCAGGGCCGGGACCAGGTCGGGGTGCGGCTCGTCGCGGCGGGCCAGGCGCTTGTAGCGGGCGCGCGCGGCGGCGGCGGGGGCCGCGAGGGCGTGGGCCTGGCGGCGCTGGTCCTTCAGAGTGGCCACAGCCTGGCGGCGCCGGGCGCGGTCGTCGCAGTCCTCGCCCCGCGGGTCGGGCTGGCACATCACGTCGCCGCACTCCGGGCAGGGATCGAAGGCGGAGGGCAGGGAGTCGAGGTTGAGAAGGTGGTGCTCAGGCATCGGAGGTGCCTCCTTGGTCGGGGTGCCGGGGGCCTCACGCCCCCCGCTATGTGTCCAACCATACACATACCACGGCGCGCGCACAACATCATCCGCGAGCGCAGGTCCACGCGCCCGTGGTCGTGACGCGGAGGGGGCGGGGACGTGCCGCGATCCAGGGGAGCCGGCAGCAGCTCGATGCAGCCGGCAGCTCAGCTTCACGACACATCCCCGGGATGCCGCGAGCGCGGGGTCTCCCGCGCTCGCGGCCTGCCGGTCAGGCGGTGGGCAGGGCGGCCAGGCTGTCGCGGTCGGCCAGGGCGGCGGCATCGCGGGCGGCCGGCGTGTAGCCGTCCAGGGGGGCGACGTAGGCGCGTCCGTGTGCCCAGGTGCCGATGCTCCAGCCGATCAGGTCCAGTGCGCCGGGCACGCCGTGGATCCGCTGGCGCAGGTAGCGGGTGCCGTGGAGGCGGCCGCCGCCGCTCAGCACGTCCATCAGCAGCCCGGGCAGGCCCAGGGTCGCGGGCAGGGCGGGCAGTTCGACGTCGGGGCCGGGGGCCTGGGGGATGGCGGGAGTGGGCACGCCGGGGGCGGCGAGGTTGGCGAACGTCCAGCGCTCGCGGCCGTCGACGACGTCGACGTGGACGCGGTCGGCGGTTGCGGTGACGTTGACGGGGGTCTCGGGCAGGGGGAGCGCGTCCAGGTGGCGCATCAGCTGGGAGACGTCCAGGGCGCACAGCGCCACCGGCGGCAGGCCCGCGAGCGCGGCGGGGGCCGGGCGGTCGGAGTCGGCGTAGGCGCAGGCGTAGGCGTCCTCGTGGGTGCTGATCACGCGCAGGGCGTTCTCCGGGAGCACCTCCAGGTGGACGGGGCCGCGGTGGGGGGAGACGCGGGCGGCGAGGGAGCCGGTGCTCAGGGCTGCGCGCAGGGAGCCGGCGGAATAGATGTGCTTGGACATGGGGGCCTCCTTGGCCGTCGGGGTGCCGGGGGCCTCATGCCCCCCGCGACGTGTCCAACCATACACAGTCAATGGCACGCGCACAACATCATCCGCGAGCGCGGGCCGGCGCGCCATCGGTCGTGTCGCAGGAAGGGCGGGGACGTGTCGCGGTCCTCGGGAGCCGGCAGCAGCTCGATGCAGCCGGCAGCTCATCTCCGCGACACGTCCCCACGCGGCAGCGAGCGCGGGACCCGCCCGCGCTTGCGGCCAGGGGCGACGACGGGGGCGGCGCGTGCGCGCCGCCCCCGTCGTGCTCAGTCGCCGTACACCTCGGCGGCGGGCATGCAGTAGGCCCAGCCGTCCCCGTACCACTGGTCGGAGATGGTGTAGGCCTGGCGGCCGCGCATGTCCTGGTAGCTGACGGTGTAGGTGCGGTGCTCGGGATCGACGGCGGTCACGACGCCGTCGTTGGAGCTGGAGCAGTTGCCCAGGTAGGTGCGGTGGTAGATGACCACCTCCTGGCCGATGTGCACGTTCTGGGAGGTGCAGATGGTGGTCTGGTCGGTGTCCATGTCGGGCCTCCTGGCCGCTCGGGGTGCAGGGGGCCTCATGCCCCCCGCGACGTGTATAACCATACACAAGCGCGGCCGAGCGGTCAACAGCGATTTGGGCAGCGCCCGCCCACGCGTGGGCCGGGCTACGCTGGCGGGCGTGCACCGTCGGGGCACCGTCTCCACGGACGACGGGGGGCCAGCGTTACGCGCTGGCCCCCCGGTCACGCTCAGCGGCCCTCAGTGGCCCTCGTGTGCTTGCCCCAGGCCCACGCCGGGTCGGTGGCCACGACGGCCACGGGCGTGGCCCGCGTCATCCGGCGCACGGCGCGCACGTGCGGGTGGTGCGGGGCGCATCGCTCGGCGAGGTTCAGGCGGTCATCGGCCACCGCTCCCGCGCCGCGGATCCAGGCCACGTAGGCCAGCACCGCCAGCGCCCCGGCGCAGGCGTGGCCCGGGCCGAGGGCCACGGCGGCGTTGAGCACCGTCTCGGCCTCCACGCTCGCCTTCCAGCGCAGACCGTGCGGGAACGCGCCCCGGGTGAAGTCCACCGCCTCCAGCCGGTTCGGGGCCGTGCAGGCCACCAGCGCCGCGATCAGGTACTCCGGGTCACGGTGGTTCAGGGTGGCCAGCACGACGGCGGCGGCCCCGGCGTCGTTCTGATCCTTCAGTAGGCGGTTGATGCCCTCGATCAGCGCCGGAGCGTCCGCGTGCATGTCCGTCAGCGTGGCCGCGTGAGCCGCCACGGCCTCCGTCAGGGCGTCCGACTCGCTCGGGGTGGCGGTGGGGTACTCGGCCCGCGCACCGTCGAGCAGGGCCAGGTGCAGGCCCAGCGTGGAGGTGCCCGGAGCGTAGGCCACGGCCTCGCCCGTGCCCAGGTTGGTGCACATGCGCCCGTCCACGTGGATCAGCCCCTCCACGCTCAGACCGTGGCCGGTCAGGATGGACTCCAGCTCGAGCCAGCGCAGGGCGCGGTCCTCCGGGCCGTAGCCGATCAGGAAGACGCGCGTGCAGTCGGCGCGGCGCATGCTGGCGGCGATCACTCCGGCCATGGTGGCGGGGGCGGCGACATCGTCAAGGCGCATCACCGGCCCCAGCCGCGAGCCCTTCAGGCCGATGGCCACCACGGAATCCGCGGGGGTGGACGGCAGGGCGGCGGCGGCGTAGTCGGTCAGATCGAGCGGGGTGCGGGCGGTCAGAGCATCCATCGTGTCCTCCTAGAGGGGTGCGGGGGGCCTGGTGCCTCCTGCTGAGTCAAACCATACACAAGGAAAGCCGGGAATGCAACGTTGAGCATGGCGGAGATATGGCGAACGTATGGCATGGCCCTGCCCCGCCGCGAGGCGGGGCAGGGAGTCGGAATCAGCGAGGATCGGAGGCCGGAGCGCGCCAGGCCGAGCGCGCGGCACGTGTTGTGCCGAGCACCAGGCGCGCGGTGACACGCGCGGCGGTGGTGAGCATCAGGGCGAGCACCAGCGCACACCACAGGGCGAAGGCGATCAGGGCCGGCGTGGACAGCGCGGGCACGTACACCGGCGCCAGCCCCCCGAACGCGGCGACGAAGATCAGGACGGAGCCGACGCACAAGGCGTGCCGGGCGACGAGAGCGCAGCGGTCGAGTCGGGCCGTCAGGGTGGCGCGGGTGGTGGGGCGACGGGTGCGAGCACGTTTCACGGTGTCCTCCTTGAGGGGTGCAGGGGGCCGGGTGCCTCCCGCTGAGTCAAACCATACACGCGTTGTGGTGTGGGCGCAATCAGTTGTGTGGTGTTGTTTGTGGTGGTGTGCTGGTGGTGTTATGGCATGGGCGGGGGTGGGGCTGCGCGGCCCGCCCGGCC